>NZ_JABWRG010000082.1:0-23085 GCF_014268825.1 Pseudomonas sp. SWRI51
GGGCTGCTTTGCAGCCCATCGCGACACAAGGCCGCTCCTACATTGACCGCGTGACACGGCATTATCGATGTAGCGGTAAGCCACACTCTGTGGGAGCGGGCTTGCTCGGAATGCCGATCAACGCCCGACTGTCACCTTGCTGAACTCCAGCCGCCCGAACGGGCTGCTCTGGAACCCTTGTACATCCTGGCGCAGCAAGGTCGCGGCGGTTGGGTGCGCCAACGGTACCCACAGCGCCTGCTGCTGGATCAGCGTCTGCGCCTGTTGGTACAGGCGGCTGCGCACGCTCTGGTCGTTGGTGGTGCGCCCAGCATTGATCAACTGGTCCAGGCGGTTGTCGCAAAAGCGCGCGAAGTTGGTCCCGGAGGTCACCGCCGCGCATGAAAACTGCGGGCTGAGGAAATTGTCCGGGTCGCCGTTGTCGCCGGCCCAACCCATGAACAGCAGGTCATGCTCGCCCGCCTTGGCGCGGCGGATCAGCTCGCCCCACTCGATGGTACGCACCTCGGCCTTGATGCCGACCTTGCCCAGGTCGGCCTGCAGCATCTGCGCGCCCAGGCTTGGGTTGGGGTTGAGCAGGCTGCCCGAGGGGCGGGTCCAGATGGTGGTGCTGAAACCGTCGGCAAGGCCAGCCTTGGCCAGCAGCGCGCGGGCTTTGTCCTGGTCCATGGCGTAGCCCGGCAGGTCCTTGGCGTAGCTCCAGGTGTTGGGCGGATACGGGCCGTTGGCGGCGGTGGCTGTGCCTTCGAACACAGCCTTGAGGTAGGCGGCCTTGTCGAAGGCCAGGTTGATCGCCTGGCGCACTTCAGGCTTGTCCAGCGGCGGATGCTGGCTGTTGATGGCCACGAACGCGGTCATGAAGGCTGGCGTGCTGGCCACCTTCAAATCAGCGTTCTTGCTGGCTTCGGCCACATCCAGTGGCTTGGGCGAGAGGGCGACCTGGCACTCGTTGCGCTTGAGTTTTTGCAGGCGCACGTTGGCGTCGGTGGTGATGGCGAAGATCAACGGGTCGACCGACGGCTTGCCGGCGAAGTAGTCGGGGTTGGCGCGGTAGCGCACCACGGCGTCCTTCTGGAAGCGCTGGAACACAAACGGGCCGGTGCCGATGGGCTGGGTGTTGAGTTTTTCCGGGGTGCCGGCCTTGAGCAGCTTGTCGGCGTATTCAGCCGAGTAGATCGAGGCAAAGCCCATGCTCAGGGTCGCCAGGAAGGTGGCATCCGGGTGGGTCAAGGTGAAACGCACCGAGTGGGCATCGGGTGCGTCGATCGACTTGATCAGGCTGCCCAGTTGCAGCGACTGCGCATGGGGGTAACCGCCCGGTGCGGTCTTGTGCCAGGCATGCGCCGGGTAAAGCATGCGCTGGAAGCTGAACAGCACGTCGTCTGCGCTGAGTTGACGGCTCGGTTTGAAATACGCCGTTGTGTGGAATTTAACGTCTTTTCGCAGCTGGAAGTCGTAGATCAGCCCATCTGGCGACACGCTCCAGCGCTCCGCAAGGCTTGGCACCACCTTGCCGGCTGCGGCGTCGAACTCGACCAGGCGGTTCATCAGCACATCGGCCGAGGCATTGGTGGTGGTCAGCGAGTTGTACTGGACCACATCGAAGCCTTCCGGGCTGGCTTCGGTGCACACCGCCAGCGGGGCGGCCTGGGCCATGCCCGCCGCGCAGAAGGCGGTGAAAAGTAGAGAAAGGGCGGCAGCACGCATGGTGGCTCCTTGGCTATCAAATGGCACCATCTGCCGGTGCAGTCTGGGAAAGTTCCTACCCTAGTGCGGGCTGGAGCAAATGACCACACCCATCCGCATTAATTCGGCGACGGGCGGTCGACAGCCCGGCGCCCCAGTCGTTATGCTGCCCCGGCGCACTCTGCGACTACAGAACACTCATATTCTGTTGTTGTGGCTAAGTCTTTCTGGTATAAAGCAGCGCTCTTTTCTAGGGGCTCGGCCTGTCGCATCAGCGAATCCGGTCGGTAAGACCTCCAGAATCACGGCGCCTGGCGCCAAAGACTGAGAGATTAAGCGGCCAACCCATGCCGGGTTGGGCATGTGGTTTTAGAGGGCTGAGTCATGTCGAGAGTCTGTCAAGTTACTGGTAAGGGTCCAGTAACCGGGAACAACATTTCCCACGCAAACAACAAAACCCGTCGTCGTTTCCTGCCAAACCTGCAGCACCACCGTTTCTGGGTTGAATCCGAGAAGCGTTTCGTGCGTCTGCGCGTTTCCGCCAAAGGCATGCGTATCATCGACAAGCGCGGCATCGATGCCGTTCTGGTTGACATCCGTAAAGCTGGCGCCAAGGTCTAAGGGAGAGCATCATGCGTGAATTGATCCGTCTGGTTTCGAGTGCCGGTACCGGCCACTTCTACACCACCGACAAGAACAAGCGCACCACCCCGGACAAAATCGAGATCAAGAAGTACGATCCCGTTGTTCGCAAGCACGTGGTGTACAAGGAAGCCAAGATCAAGTAATTGATCGGCAACCTTGAAAAACCCGCTCCCGAAAGGTGGCGGGTTTTTTTATGCCTGCTGCAAGCCCACGCGGGTTATTTCTGCTCGAACATCACGTAGATCTTGCGGCACGGCTCCAGCACTTCCCAGGTGCCCTTGAAGCCTGCGGGGATCACGAAGCGGTCGCCGGCGCGCAGGGTCTTGGCATTGCCTTGCTCATCGCGCAGCACCGACACGCCCTGGACGATCTCGCAGTATTCATGCTCGGTGTAGTTCACTGTCCACTGGCCCTGCTCGCCTTCCCACACGCCCGCAGCAAACTGCCCGCATGGGCTTGAGTAGTGGTTGTAGACCGCCTGGTCCGGCTCGCCCTTGATGATTTTCTCGGCTGCCGGGCGGTAGCGTTCTGCTTCGGTGAGCACCTGGGCGAAGTCGACGATGCTGGCGATACTCATGGTAGATACCCTGTTGTTGTTTAATAAAATGCACATCAGTAGGCTTTTAGGCCTTTTGTGTCAAATATATTGATAGTTTAGCTGGCCTGGTTTAGGGTGGCGTTTGCCCGTGCGCGTCGTCGCCCGGCCAGAATTTCTGACAGCGCCCGTGAGTCCTCAGTGCGGCGCTGCACCTAAACAAGAGAGGAGTTTCCTATGACCACCCTGACTCGTGCGGACTGGGAACAGCGTGCCCAGCAACTGAAGATCGAAGGCCGCGCGTTCATCAACGGCGAATACACCGATGCCGTATCCGGTGAAACCTTCGACTGCCTGAGCCCGGTGGACGGACGCTTCCTGGCCAAGGTTGCCAGCTGTGACCTGGCCGACGCCAACCGCGCCGTCGAGAACGCCCGTGAAGTGTTCGAATCCGGTGTCTGGTCGCGCCTGGCACCGGCCAAGCGCAAGGCAACCCTGATCCGCTTCGCAGGCCTGCTGCGCCAGCACGTTGAAGAGCTGGCCCTGCTGGAAACCCTCGACATGGGCAAGCCCATCGGTGACTCCTCGTCCATCGACGTGCCTGGCGCTGCCAATGCCATTCACTGGACCGCCGAGGCCATCGACAAAGTCTACGACGAAGTGGCCCCCACGCCGCACGACCAGCTTGGCCTGGTGACCCGCGAGCCAGTGGGTGTGGTTGCAGCCATCGTGCCATGGAACTTCCCGCTGCTGATGGCTAGCTGGAAGCTCGGCCCGGCCCTGGCGACCGGTAACTCCATCGTACTCAAGCCGTCGGAGAAGTCGCCACTGACCGCCATCCGCATCGCTCAGCTGGCCATCGAAGCCGGCCTGCCGAAAGGCGTGCTCAACGTGCTGCCAGGCCATGGCCACACCGTGGGCAAGGCGCTGGCCCTGCACATGGACGTCGATACCCTGGTGTTCACCGGCTCCACCAAGATCGCCAAGCAACTGATGATCTACGCCGGTGAGTCGAACATGAAGCGCGTCTGGCTAGAAGCCGGCGGCAAGAGCCCGAACATCGTCTTCGCCGATGCCCCAGACCTGCAAGCCGCAGCCGAAGCTGCCGCCAGCGCCATCGCCTTCAACCAGGGCGAAGTCTGCACCGCAGGCTCGCGCCTGCTGGTCGAGCGTTCGATCAAGGACAAGTTCCTGCCGATGGTGGTCGAGGCGCTGAAGGCCTGGAAACCAGGCAACCCGCTGGACCCAGCCACCACCGTGGGGGCTCTGGTGGACACCCAGCAGATGAACACCGTGCTGTCGTACATCGATGCCGGCCACCAGGACGGCGCCAAGCTGCTGGCTGGCGGCAAGCGCATCCTTGAAGAAACGGGCGGCACCTATGTCGAGCCCACCATCTTCGATGGCGTGACCAACGCCATGAAAATCGCCCAGGAAGAGATCTTCGGCCCGGTGCTGTCGGTCATCACCTTCGACAGCGCCGAAGAAGCCGTGGCAATTGCCAACGACACGCCGTATGGCCTGGCGGCGGGTATCTGGACCGCAGACATCTCCAAGGCCCACAAGACGGCACGCGCGGTGCGCGCTGGCAGCGTCTGGGTCAACCAGTACGACGGCGGCGACATGACCGCGCCGTTCGGTGGTTTCAAGCAGTCGGGCAATGGCCGTGACAAGTCGCTGCACGCGCTGGAAAAATACACCGAGCTGAAGGCGACCTGGATCAAGCTGTAATCCACTAGCGCCTTTTCGCGGTGGTTCGGCATTCCGAGCCACCGCGATGCTTCATACCCACTGTTTGCGCCCCGGAGGCCGCCATGCGTTGGGGCACCTACTTCGCCGTGCTGGCATCCGTGCTCAGCGTCGGGCTTGCCTTGGGCGTGAGCATGCCGCTGGTGTCCCTGCGCCTCGAAAGCTGGGGTTACGGCAGCTTCGCCATCGGCGTCATGGCGGCGATGCCCGCCATTGGCGTACTGATCGGCGCCAGCCTGGCCAGCCGCCTGGCCGGCTGGGTGGGCGTGCCCACGGCAATGCGCCTGTGCCTGTGGGGCGGGGCGCTGTCGATTGGCCTCGTGGCGCTGTTGCCCAGCTATGCGCTGTGGTTGCTGCTGCGGCTGATGATCGGCATGTCGCTGACCGTGGTGTTCATCCTTGGCGAAAGCTGGATCAACCAGTTGGTGGTCGAGCATTGGCGCGGGCGGCTGGTGGCGCTGTATGGCAGCAGCTATGCACTCAGCCAACTGGCCGGGCCGCTGGTGCTGGGCTTTCTCGGCTCGGACGATGACTTTGGCTTCTGGGCCGCCACCGGTTTGCTGTTGCTGGCGCCGTTGGTCCTGCTGGGGCGCGGCGGGGCGCCCAGCACCGAGGCCTGCAACGTGACCTTTGGCGACTTGCTGGGCTTCTGTCGGCGCTTGCCGGTGATCGCCTGGGCTATCGCGCTGTTTGCCGCGTTCGAGGCGATGATTCTGACCTTGCTGCCGGTGTATTGCCTGCAGCAGGGTTTTACCGCCGAGGTGGCGCTGTTCATGGTGGGGACAGTGGTGGTGGGGGATGCGGTGTTGCAGTTGCCGATTGGCGCGCTGGCTGACCGTATGTCCCGGCGCACGCTGTTCAGCGGCTGTGCACTGTTGCTGATGGTGTCCAGCCTGGCGATTCCGCTGCTGTTGCACACACCGTTGATCTGGCCGTTGTGGGTGCTGTTCGGCGCCAGTGCGGGCGGGCTGTTTACCCTGTCGCTGGTGTTGATTGGCGAACGCTACCGCGATGATGCGCTGGTGCGCGCCAATGCCCATGTGGCGCAGTTGTGGGGTATTGGCTGCCTGCTCGGGCCGTTGCTGGCCGGGGCTGGCAGCCAATGGGTCAGCGGGCATGCGCTGCTGTGGTTGATGGCAGCGGGCGCTGCCGGGCTGGTGCTGCTGACCCGGCGCAAGGATGCCTTCGAGCCGGCGCCGGTCTGAGCCACCGCCATCGCGGGGCAAGCCCGCTCCCACGCCGAGTGTGGGGGCACCGTTCTGCGACAGCCTGCGATGAGGTCACCACAAGCGTGCAAAAAACCTGAAGGCTCAGGCGCTCAAAGCGTGGGAGCGGGCTTGCCCCGCGATGCGGCTACAGCATCTTCTCCAACCCCACCGCCTTGCTCACCCAGGCATTGAAGCGCCGCCACCAGCCGCCCGGTTCGGTCAGCAGGACGTGGCGCTGGCCGTTGTCCTCGGTCACCCAGACCATCTTGCCGTCGAGCAACTGCGGCTGGTAGCTAAGCGCCGGCGCCATACCCTGCAACGCCAGCTCGCGGGTGTATTCGGCAAGCTCCGGGCTGTCTACCAGCACCCCGACTTCGGTGTTCCACAGCACCGAACGGGGGTCGAAGTTGAACGAACCGATAAAGGTCTTGTGCCGGTCGAACACCATCGCCTTGCTGTGCAGGCTGGAATCGGAGCTGCCGCGCAAGGTCAGGCCGCGGCGGCTGATGGCGTCGCCCGGCTGGCGGCGCAGCTCGTACAGTTCGACGCCGTGCTCCAGCAGCGCGCGGCGGTAGGGCGCATAACCGCCGTGCACCGCCGGCACGTCTGTGGCTTCCAGCGAGTTGGTCAGCAGCTTGACCGAGGCGCCGGCATCGGCGCGGCTGGTCAGGTACAACAGGCCCGGTTGCCCGGGCACGAAATAGGCCGACACCAGAATCAGCTCGCGGTGCACGCCGTTAAGCTCGGGCGCCAGTTGGTGGCTCATCAGCAGTTGCGTGTCCGGCTCGCCTGCGGCCAGCACCTTGCTCGGCGCGTCCCACAATGCCTGGCTGTGGGCCCAGATCAGTTCGTTGCGCCAGACGTCCAGGCGCGGCTGGGCCTGGTAGGCCATCAGCCGCTCGTAGGCTGCCTTGCGGTCAATGCGCGCCTTGGCCAGCCAGGTCTCCAGGCGCTGGCGGCTGGCGCGCAGGTCGTCGCCATCGGGCTGGCGCCACAAGTAGTCGTTGATCGGCCGGCTGAGCGCGCTGTTCCAGTACTGGTCGAAGCTGTGCCCTAACTGCTCGGCCACAGGGCCAACGCTCAGCAGGTCGATGTCGGTGAAGTTCAGGTTGGGTTCGGCGTCGAAGTACTCATCGCCCAGGTTGCGTCCGCCGACGATGGCCATGCTGTTGTCGACCAGAAACAGCTTGTTGTGCATGCGCCGGTGCTGGCGCGACAGGTTCAGCAAGCGGCCTGCGGCGCGGGTCGCGCCAGTGCCGCGGCCCAGGTGCAGGGGGTTGAACACGCGGATCTGGATGTTCGGGTGGGCGGCCAGGGTGCCGATCAGCGTATCCAGGCCGTCGCTTGCGGTGTCGTCCAGCAACACCCGCACGCGCACGCCACGGTCGGCCGCGCGCAGTAGCTCGTGCACCAGGGCGCGGGTGCTGAGGCCGTCATGGACGATGTAGTACTGCACGTCGATGCTGGTTTGCGCGTTGCGGATCAGCTCGGCACGGGCGCGGAACGCCTCGTTGCTGTTGGGCAGCAGGCGAAAGCCCGAGCGCCCTTGATACGGCGCTGCCTGGCGCAGCACCGAGCGGCCGAACGCCGAATCGCTGGCCGGCAACGCCTGGCTGACATTGCGCGGGGTACTGACGCTGGCGCAGCCGGCAAGGCCGAGCAGCAGCGCCAGCAGCAGAGGCACAGCTCGCTGGAGTCTCAAGGGTGATGCATCCTGTGGGGCAAGGGCTTGGGGCTTGGACCACCGAATGCGCGGCAAAGTTACCCGCCGTGCAGCTCGGCCTGCAGCAGGCGCATGGCGGTTTCCCCAACCTTGCGCACGGCGGCTTCGATCTGCGGGGTTGGTCGCGCGGCGAAGTTCATGCGCAAGCAGTTGCGGTACTTGCCCGACGCCGAAAAGATGCTGCCCACGGCAATCTGTACGCCTTGTTCCAGTAAAGCCCGGTTCAGGCGCAGCGTATCGAAACTTTCCGGCAATTCCACCCACAGCATGAAGCCGCCCTGGGGCCGGCTGGCGCGGGTGCCGGGCGGGAAGTAGCGGGTCACCCAGTCGCTCATCTGGTCGCGGGCGCGCTGGTATTGGCTGCGCATGCGGCGCAGGTGCGGCTGGTAGTGGCCCTCGGCAATGAAGTCGGCAATCGCCAGTTGCGGCTGGCAGGCGGTACAGCCGGTGCTGATGTACTTCATATGCAGCACCCGCTCCAGGTACCGCCCAGGCGCTACCCAGCCCACGCGCAGGCCGGGCGCCAGGGTCTTGGAGAACGAACTGCACAGCAACACGCGGCCATCGTCGTCGAATGACTTGACTGTGCTTGGCCGTGGGTAGGTGTAGGCAAGGTCGCCATACACGTCGTCTTCGAGAATCGCCACGTCGTAGCGCTGGGCGAGGGTCAGCAGGGCCTTCTTGCGTGCCTCGGGCATGATGTAGCCCAGCGGGTTGTTGCAGTTGGGGGTGATCTGGATGAGCTTGATCGGCCACTGCTCAAGGGCCAGCTCCAGCGCTTCGAGGCTGATGCCGGTGATGGGGTCGGTGGGGATCTCCAGCGCCTTCATGCCCAGCCCTTTGAGCGTTTGCATGGCGCCGTGGAAGCTCGGCGAGTCTACCGCGACGATATCGCCGGGCTCGCACACCGCGCGGATGCTGCACGACAGCGCTTCGTGGCAACCGGTGGTCACCACCAGGTCGGCGGTGCCCAAGCGGCAGCCGGAATCGAGCATCAGCCGGGCGATCTGCTCGCGCAACTGTACGTTGCCGTGGATGTTGTCGTAATACAGCCCAGGCATGTCCATGCGCCGGCTGATCTGCGCCAGGCTGCGCAGCAACGGCTTGAGGGTGGGGCTGTCGATATCGGGCATGCCGCGCCCAAGCTGGATGACGTCCGGGTGCGGCGTGCTGCGCACAAGCTCCAGCACTTGCTCCCACTGTGAGATATCCACAGGGCGCTGTGCCGGGCGGCTGATGGCGGGTAGGGCGGGTAGCTGGCGGTCTTCGGCAACGAAGTAGCCGGACTTGGGCCGTGGCGAGACCAGGCCGTTGTCTTCGAGCATGCGGTAGGCCTGCTGTACGGTGCTCAGGCTGACGCCGTGCTCGACGCTCAGGGCGCGCACCGAAGGTAGGCGCTGGCCGGGGCGATACAGGCCCTGCTCGATGCGCGAGCCGAGCAGTTCTGCCAGGTTGAGGTAGAGCGTCACGGCATACTCCGGGGTGGTTCTGTAGGCAGGGACCGATACAGATCGTAGGAAAATACTCCATTCAGCGCGTACTGCGCTAATTCTGTATGGAAATAATAAACAGGGGTTGAATCTGTATCGCCATTACCTGCCGGGCGCAAGCTGTGCACACAGTATCAACTCAGTGGGAGATCGCAGCGATGGGAAGTTTCAGTGATGTGCGTGTGCAACTGTTGGCCAAGGAACTGGAGGCCGGTCAAGCGAGCAATGTCTACGATCCGCTCGCCAACCTGAGCCGCTGGGGCATGATGCTGCATCGCTGGCGCACCCGCCGGTCGCTGCTGGAGCTCGATGCGCGGCAATTGCGTGATATCGGGCTGAGCTGGGAGCAGGCCCGCGAAGAGGGCTGCAAGCCGTTTTGGCGTGAGTGAGCCACTGTGGCTGCAAAGCGCGACCTCTGTAGGAGCGGCCTTGTGTCGCGAAAGGGCTGCGCAGCGGCCCCGGTATCTGCGCCTCCTGCAAAATCCCGGGGCTGCGACGCAGCCCTTTCGCGACACAAGGCCGCTCCTACACTAAGGCCGCGTCGTTTTTGATTTTTGTGGAAGCTGGCCTCTACAGCAACTCTTTAAGCCGATACCACAACATCCCCAACGCCAGCAGCGGCGAGCGCAGCAACTGGCCGCCAGGGAAGGTTGGGTGGGGCACCTTGGCGAACAGGTCGAAACGCCCGCTGTGCTGCCCGCTGATCGCTTCGCCAAGCAGGCGCCCTGCCAGGTGGGTGGCGTTGAGGCCGTGCCCGGAGTAAGCCTGGGCGTAGTACACATTGGGCTGCCCGGCCAGGCGGCCGATCTGCGGCAGGCGGTTGGCGCCAATGCCGATCATGCCGCCCCATTGATAGTCGATGCGCACATCTGCCAGTTGCGGGAATACCTGCAACATCTTCGGGCGCATGTACGCAGCGATGTCCTTCGGGTCGCGCCCGGAATAATGGCAGGCGCCACCGAACAGCAGGCGGTTGTCGGCTGACAGCCGGTAATAATCCAGCGCCACCCGCTGGTCGCATACCGCCATGTTTTGTGGCAACAACTGGCGGGCGCGCTCTTCACCCAGCGGCTCGGTGGCGATGATATAGCTGCCGGCGGGCAGTACCTTGCCGCCCAGTTCGCGGTTGAGGTTGTTGTGGTAGGCGTTGCAGCACAGCACGAGGGTCTTGGCCCGCACCTGGCCTTGGGCGGTGTGCACCGTGACTTGTGTGCCGTAGTCGATGCGGGTGACCTCGGACTGCTCGAACAGCTGCACCCCCAGGCGCGCAGCAGCGGCGGCTTCGCCGAGGGCCAAGTTGAGCGGGTGCAGGTGGCCCGAACCCATGTCGACCAGGCCGCCGACATAACGCTCGGCGCCAACCACACTGTGGATATCTTCCTTGGCCACCAGCCGCAATTCGTGGGCATACCCCAGGCTGCGCAGGGCCTGCGCCTCTTCGGCGAAGCCTTGCAGCTCGGCAGGTTTGTTGGCCAGGTCGCAATAGCCCCAGGTCAGGTCGCAGTCGATGGCGTGCCGGGCAACGCGCTCGCGGACAATCTCGACGGCCTCCAGGCCCATCAGCTTCAAGCTGCGCACGCCGTCTTCGCCAAGTACCGGCAGAAACTGCTCAAGGCCGTGGCCGACGCCGCGAATCAACTGCCCGCCGTTGCGCCCGCTGGCGCCCCAACCGAGCTTGCGCGCCTCCAACAGGATGACCGAAAACCCCCGCTCGGCCAGCTCGATGGCGGTATTGAGCCCCGAATAGCCACCGCCAACCACACACACATCGGCGCTGTGTTCGCCCTGCAGGAACGGGTGAGCGGGGTGCGGCGCGCTGCTGGCGGCATAGTAGGAGGCGGCGTGCTGCGCGCTGTGGATCATGGAGGAGCGTCCTGGGTTGAGGCGAAAGGTGGAGCATAGGCAACTGGCCAATCGCGGGGCAAGCCCGCTGCCACGAAGACCGCGCCTGCCATCGCGCGATTGGCCTTATACTGCGGCGCACACCTGACCGATGCGATGCCATGTCCTGCAATAGCCACAAGATCCACTTCCTGCGCGAACTCATCCCTTCGTTCGAGTGCGAGCCCGGCTGCCACGACTGCTGCGGCCCGGTGACCACCTCGGCCGAAGAAATGGCCCGCCTGCCGCGCAAGTCACAAAAGCAGCAGGAGGCCGCCCTGGAGCGCCTGGACTGCGTCCACCTCGGCCCCAACGGCTGCACCGTCTATGAAGAGCGCCCGATGATCTGCCGCCTGTTCGGCACCACACCGCGCCTGGCCTGCCCGCGAGGCCGAGGGCCCGCGCAAGCCATCGAGCCCGAGGCCGAACAGCTGGTGCATCAGTTCATTGCCAGCACGCGGCAAGTGCTGGTTTGAGCGTCAGTCCGGGATCGGCAGGCACAGGCTCTCTTTGACTTCTTCCATCACGATGTAGCTCTTCGATTCGCGCACATGCGGCAGCTTGAGCAGGATGTCGCCGAGCAGCTTGCGGTACGAGGCCATCTCGGAAATCCGCGCCTTCACCAGGTAGTCGAAGTCACCCGACACCAGGTGGCACTCCAGCACATGGGGCAACTTGAGCACGGCTCGGCGGAATTCTTCGAAGGTGTCGCCAGACTTGTAGTCCAGGCTGATTTCGACGAACACCAACAGGCTGCCCTTGAGGTGCTGCGGATTCAGCCGGGCGTTGTAGCCCATGATGATCCCTTCGCGCTCCAGGCGGCGCACGCGCTCGGTGCAGGGTGTGGTCGACAGCCCGACTTTCTCGCCCAGTTCGGTGAAGGAAATACGCCCGTCATTCTGCAGGATGCGCAGGATGTTACGGTCGATCTTGTCCAGTTCACGCTTGCTTTGGTGCTGGGTTCGCATAGGGGATGCCGCTCCGTGAAAGGCGTTTGTGCCGAGAATTCTCGCCAAATATAGGCCTTTATATAGTGAATTGCACTGGCCTTTGCTTCCTATACTGCGCGCATCCATGCCATTCCAACAAAACAGCGCGGTGCGCCGCGTGCGAGGGGTAAACGATGCGAGTTCTGGTACTTGGTAGCGGTGTGATCGGAACCGCCAGTGCCTATTACCTGGCCCGGCAAGGTTTCGAGGTAACGGTGGTCGACCGCCAGCCAGCGGTGGCCATGGAAACCAGCTTTGCCAACGCCGGCCAGATCTCGCCCGGCTACGCGTCGCCCTGGGCCGCGCCGGGTGTGCCGCTCAAGGCCATCAAGTGGCTGCTGGAGCGCCACGCCCCGCTGGCCATCAAGCTCACAGGCGATGTCGACCAGTACCTGTGGATGGCGCAGATGCTGCGCAACTGCACCGCCAGCCGCTACGCGGTGAACAAAGAGCGCATGGTGCGGTTGTCCGAATACAGCCGTGACTGCCTCGACGAACTGCGCGCCGAAACCGGCATCGCCTATGAAAGCCGCACCTTGGGCACCACGCAGCTGTTCCGTACCCAGGCTCAGGTCGATGCCGCTGCCAAGGACATTGCCGTGCTGGAGCAGTCCGGTGTGCCGTACGAGTTGCTTGACCGTGACGGCATCGCCCGCGTGGAGCCGGCTCTGGCCGGCGTCAAAGGTATCCTCGCCGGCGCCCTGCGGCTGCCTAACGACCAGACCGGCGACTGCCAGCTGTTTACCACCAAGCTTGCTGAAATGGCCATCAAGGAAGGCGTTGAATTCCGCTTTGGCCAAGACATCCAGCGCCTGGACTTCGCCGGTGACCGCATCAATGGCGTGTGGGTCGACGGCAAGCTGGAAACCGCCGACCGCTATGTGCTGGCACTGGGCAGCTATTCGCCGCAGATGCTCAAGCCGCTGGGTATCAAGGCGCCGGTCTACCCGCTCAAGGGTTACTCGCTGACGGTGCCGATCACCGATGCCAGCATGGCGCCGACCTCGACCATTCTCGACGAAACCTACAAGGTTGCGATCACCCGTTTCGACAACCGCATCCGCGTGGGCGGCATGGCCGAAATCGCAGGTTTCGACCTGACGCTGAACCCGCGTCGGCGCGAAACGCTGGAGATGATCGTCAACGACCTTTATCCTCGCGGCGGCGATCTGAGCCAGGCCGATTTCTGGACCGGCCTGCGCCCGGCAACCCCGGACGGCACGCCCATCGTTGGCGCCACCCGCTACCGCAACCTGTTCCTCAATACAGGCCACGGCACGCTGGGCTGGACCATGGCTTGCGGCTCCGGGCGCCTGCTGGCAGACCTGATTGCACGCAAAAAGCCGCAGATCAGCGCCGAAGGCCTGGATATTTCTCGCTACGGCAACGAACGGGAAGTGTCCAAGCAGGGTCATACGGCGCCTGCGCACCAGTAATGGCCAAACGCTGGGCAAGCTCGCTCCCACGGTTGGGTGGGGCGGGCTCGCGCCGTGATCAGTCTGAAACACCGAGTTCAACCACTATAAGGCAGCACCGCCATGCGCCCCGCCCGCGCCCTGATCGACCTCCAGGCCCTGCGCCACAACTACCGCCTTGCCCGAGAACTGACCGGCGCCAAGGCGCTCGCCGTGGTCAAGGCTGACGCCTACGGGCATGGTGCGGTGCGCTGTGCACAGGCGCTGCAAGCCGAGGCCGACGGCTTTGCCGTGGCCTGCATCGAAGAAGCGCTGGAACTGCGTGCGGCCGGCATCAAGGCTCCGGTGTTGTTGCTCGAAGGCTTTTTCGAAGCCAGCGAGTTGGCGCTGATCGCCGAGCACGACCTGTGGTGCGTGGTGCATTCGCTATGGCAGCTCGAAGCCATTGAGCAGAGCGCGGTGCACAAGCCGCTGACGCTGTGGCTGAAGATGGACACCGGCATGCACCGTGTCGGCATCCACCCCAAGGATTACCACAGCGCCTACCAGCGCTTGCTGGCCAGCGGCAAGGTTGCGCGCATCGTGCTGATGAGCCACTTCGCCCGCGCCGATGAACTCGACGTCGATGCCACCGCCCAGCAAGTGGCGGTGTTCGACGCCGCACGCAAGGGCCTGGCGGCAGAGTGCAGCCTGCGCAACTCGCCTGCGGTGCTGGGCTGGCCGGCTATCAAGAGCGACTGGGTGCGCCCCGGCATCATGCTGTATGGCGCCAGCCCGTTCGAGGTCGAACAGGCCCAGGCCAGCCGTCTGCAACCGGTGATGACCCTGCAATCGCGCATCATCAGCGTGCGTGAACTGCCCGCTGGCGAGCCGGTCGGCTACGGCGCCCGGTTCATCAGCCCACGCCCCACCCGCGTCGGTGTGGTGGCCATGGGTTACGCTGACGGCTACCCACGCCACGCGCCCACTGGCACGCCGGTTGTGGTGGCAGGCAAGCGCACCGGGCTGATCGGCCGGGTGTCGATGGACATGCTCTGCGTCGACCTCACCGAGGTGCCCGAGGCCACCGTCGGCAGCCCGGTGGAGCTGTGGGGCAAGCAGGTGCTGGCCAGCGACGTGGCGCAGCAGGCCGATACCATCGCCTACCAGATCTTCTGCAACCTCAAGCGAGTGCCGCTGGAGTACATCGGCGAATAAACCGCAGAAGCGGACCGGTTGCGGGGCGTGTGTGTTGTAAATACTGAACGGCGTTGCCATCATATCTCCCACACATCCCCCCACCTCGACCGTTTCTGGAGGCGCACGCATTGGACGTCGGTGAACGACTGCAAGCCATTCGCAAGCTCAAAGGCCTGTCCCAGCGCGAACTCGCCAAACGCGCCGGGGTGACCAACAGCACCATTTCGATGATCGAAAAGAACAGCGTCAGCCCTTCGATCAGCTCGCTGCGCAAGGTGCTGAGCGGCATTCCGATGTCCATGGTCGAGTTCTTCTCGGTCGAAATGGCGCCTGAGAGCCCTACGCAGATCGTCTACAAGGCCCACGAACTGATCGACATTTCCGACGGCGCCGTGACCATGAAGCTGGTCGGCAAGTCGCACCCCAACCGCGCCATCGCCTTCCTCAACGAGGAATACCCGCCGGGCGCCGACACCGGTGAAGAAATGCTCACCCATGATGGCGAGGAAACCGGCATCCTGCTCGAAGGGCGCCTGGAGCTGGTAGTGGGGGCCGAGACGTTTCTGCTCGAAGCGGGCGATAGCTACTACTTTGAAAGCACCCGCCCGCACCGTTTTCGCAACCCTTTTGACGAGCCGGCACGGTTGATCAGCGCGGCGACCCCGTCGAACTTTTGATCCAGCGCAGTGCATTGACTCGCCAATACCCTTTCTAGGAGTGGGGTCGTTTCACGGCCTGCGGGTTCCCGCTATACTTTTCAACGCTCGCGATACCGTGGCCGCGGGCGTGATTAGCCACCATGAGGGTGTTCGCGTGAACCAGATCAAGAAGATGCTGGCCGTACCAGCAGCTGTACTCGCCCTGTGGGCAGCCAGCGCAACCGCTGCAACCAATGACGATATCGCCAAGCGCCTTGAACCGGTCGGCCAGGTGTGCGTCCAGGGCCAGGAATGCAAAGGCATGGAAGTGGCAGCTTCGGCAGGTGGCGGCGGCGCCAAGACGCCCGACGAAATCATCGCCAAGCACTGCAATGCCTGCCATGGCACCGGCCTGCTGGGCGCGCCGAAAGTCGGCGACACCGCCGCCTGGAAAGAACGCGCCGACCACCAGGGCGGCCTCGACGGCATCCTGGCCAAGGCCATCACCGGCATCAACGCCATGCCGCCGAAGGGCACCTGCTCCGATTGCTCGGACGACGACCTCAAGGCTGCGATCCAGAAAATGTCGGGGCTGTGAGCCAAGGCTGATGCGCACAAGGCCCGCCTACTTGGCGGGTTTTTTGTGTCACGGGTACGACGCAGTCGCGCTGGTTCGGCACTCCGAGCAAGCCCGCGTCGAGTTTTTGGAGCACAGTTCGATGCAGGCTTGCTCCGGCCTCATCGCAGGCTATCGCCAGCTCCCACAGAGACCGTGCACAGCCGCAACATTGAGGGCTGGCCGAAATCTTGTGGGAGCTGGCGATAGCCTGCGATGAGGCCTGAACAAGCCTGCACAGTACTCTGTCCCCACCCCTATTGGGCTGCACAGGCAACCAACCCAACCAAACCCCTGTCCAACCCCCTGAACCCATGGACGACTCAGGAGGCCCCATGCACCTCTGCTCCATCGAACAGGCGGTCGATCACGCGCTCGCCCGGCTACCTGCCCACATCCACCTGGGCCTGCCCTTGGGCCTGGGCAAGCCCAATGCCTTCGTCAATGCGCTGTACGCCCGCATCCGCGATCTGCCTGAGCGCCGTCTGACCCTCTACACCGCGCTGTCGCTTGGCCGCCCTGCGCTTGGCAATGGCCTGCAGCGGCGTCTGCTGGAGCCGTTCGTGGAGCGGGTATTCGCTGACTATGAGGAGCTGACCTACCTGGCCGACCTGCGCGCTGGCAGCTTGCCGCCGAACATCCGCGTCGAGCAGTTCTTCATGCAGCCCGGCAGCCTGCTGCACAGCGAGCAGGCGCAGCAGGACTATGTCAGCAGCAATTACAGCCACGCCGCCCGCGACATCAATGCCAAGGGCCTGAACCTGGTGGCCCAACTGGTGGCCGCCGCGCCCGAGCGCCCGGGCCACCTGAGCCTTGCCTGCAACCCCGATATCACCCTCGACTTGCTGCCGATGATCGAACGCCGCCGCGCGGCGGGCGAAACCATTTTGCTGCTCGGCCAAGTGCATGCCGAACTGCCGTACATGCCCGGCGACTCGGAGCTGGCCATCGACGATTTCGACCTGCTGATCGATACCCCCGAACAGCGCCGGCTGTTCAGTACCCCGAACATGCCGGTGAACACGCAAGACCACTGCATTGGCCTGCACGCCAGCACCTTGGTGCGCGATGGCGGCACGCTGCAGATCGGCATCGGCGCCATGGGCGATGCGTTGGCGGCCGCGTTGCTGGCACGCCAGGGTGACAACGGCGGTTACCGGGCGCTGCTCGATGAGCTGGACATTCGCCCATGGCAGGGGCTGATCAACCGCGAGGGCGGGCTGGATAGTTTCGCCCAAGGCCTGTACGGCTGCAGCGAGATGTTCGTCAACGGCCTGCTGGCCCTGGCCGAAGCTGGGGTGGTGCGCCGGCCTGCCGATGAGGACGGGGTGCTGGTGCATGGTGGGTTCTTCCTTGGCCCGCGGGATTTTTACCAGCGGCTGCGTGAAATGCCGCTTGAGCAGCGGGCACAGTTCGCCATGACTGGCATCAGCTTCATCAACGAGCTGTACGGCCAGGAAGCGCTCAAGCGCCGTCAGCGCCGCGATGCCCGCTTCGTCAACAGCGTGTTCGGCATGACCCTGATGGGCGCCGCCGTGGCTGACCAGCTGGAGGACGGCCGGGTGCTCAGCGGGGTAGGCGGGCAATACAACTTCGTCGCCCAGGGCCATGCGCTGGAGGGCGCACGCTCGGTGCTGCTGCTGCGTAGCTGGCGTGAGGCGGGCGGTGAGGTCAACTCGAACCTGTACTGGACCTATGGGCACTGCACCATTCCCCGGCACCTGCGCGATATCGTCATCACCGAGTACGGCATTGCCGACCTGCGCGGGCAGACCGACAGCGAATGCATTGCCCGGCTGCTGGCGATCTGCGATTCACGCTTCCAGGCCGAGCTGATGGCCCAAGCCAAGGCGGCAGGCAAGCTGGCCAAGGGTTTCGAGCTGGATGCGCGTTACCGCGACAACACGCCCGACCGCCTGGAAGCGATCAGGACCCGGCATGGGCGGTTGTTCCCCGAGTACCCGCTGGGCAGCGATTTCACCGCCGAAGAGCGCGACCTGCTGCGTGCGCTGAACTGGCTCAAGAGCAAGTTCAAGCTGAGCGAGGTGCTGGAGTTGGGCAAGGCCGCGCTGGATGCGCCAGGGCCTGAAGGCTATGAAGCGCACCTGGCGCGCATGCAACTGGCGCAGCCGCAGGGGCTCAAGGAGGAGCTGTACCAGCGCTTGTTGCTGGCAGGGCTTGCGGCTACCCGTTAAACGCAAGGGCGGGCTTGCCCCGCTCATGCCGAGGTTTCGGACACGGTTCTGTGCAGGCCTGTTCAGGCCTCATCGCAGGCTGTCGCCCCCACAGGAATCTGGGCCAGGCCTGGTGTTGGGGCGGTGCGCGATGTCTGTAGGAGCGGCCTCGTGTCGCGAAAGGGCTGCGTAGCAGCCCCGACGATTCTGCATGAGGCACAAATCCTGGGGCCGCTTCGCAGCCCTTTCGCGACACAAGGCCGCTCCTACACAATCAAAAGCGACTTGCCTGAAACCATAGAATCTCCCACAGGAATCGGGGTCACACCGCAACACTGCGGCTGTGCACGGTCTCTGTGGGAGCTGGCGCCAGCCTGCGATGAGGCCCGGGCAGGTGTTCGGGCCTTACTCGATGAAGGTAACCACGCCACCTTCCAACGATTTGACCCGGGCCAGCGACTCGACGCGGTAGCCCTGGCTGTCCAGCTCGGCGCGCCCGCCCTGGAACGACTTCTCGATAACGATACCCAGGCCCGCCACGGTGGCGCCGGCCTGCTTGATGATCGAGATCAGCGCCTGCGACGCCTTGCCGTTGGCCAGGAAGTCGTCGATCACCAGCACGCGGTCGCTGCTGTTGAGATGGCGCGGCGAAACCGCCACGGTGTTCTCGGTCTGCTTGGTGAAGGAGTACACCGAGGCGGTCAGCAGGTTCTCGGTCAGGGTCAGCGACTGGTGCTTGCGGGCGAAGATCACCGGCACACCCAGCTTCAGGCCCGTCATCACCGCAGGCGCAATACCCGAGGCTTCGATGGTGACGATCTTGGTCACGCCGGAATCGGCGAATCGGCGGGCGAACTCGTCACCGATCAACTGCATCAGCGCAGGGTCGATCTGGTGGTTGAGAAACGCGTCGACTTTGAGAACCTGATCGGAAAGCACGATGCCTTCTTCGCGAATTTTCTGCTGCAGTGCTTGCACTGTGGATTCCTCGATGGAGCAAAGGTCGCCGCAACACGGCGGCAAAGTTAAAGAGTAAAGGTTGATCAGCGTTTGAGCATCGCCCGGATATCGGCCAGGGCGTTGTTGCCGCGCGCGGCTTTGACTTCCACGGGGGCGTCATCCAAGCCTTCCCAGGCCAGGTCGTCCGGCGGCAGTTCGTCAAGGAACCGGCTGGGCGTGCAGTCGATGATTTCGCCGTACTGCTTGCGCTTGGCAGCGTAGGTGAACGCCAGTGTCTGGCGCGCGCGGGTAATGCCCACGTAGGCCAGGCGGCGCTCCTCTTCGATGGTGTCGGCCTCGATGCTCGAACGGTGGGGGAGGATTTCTTCCTCCATGCCCATGATGAACACGTACGGGAATTCCAGGCCCTTGGACGCGTGCAGGGTCATCATCTGCACGCCTTCGGCGTTCTCTTCTTCTTCCTGCTGGCGTTCGAGCATGTCACGCAGCACCAGCTTGCCGATGGCATCCTCGATGGTCATTTCACCCTCTTCGTCTTTTTCGAGGGTGTTTTTCAGCGCTTCGACCAGGAACCAGACGTTGCTGATGCGAAACTCCGCCGCCTTGTCGCTGGCCGTCTGCTGGCGGATCCAGTTCTCGTAGTCGATGTCGCGGATCATCTCGTGCAGCGCGGCAATCGGGTCGTCCAGCGCGACCTTGTGGCGTACCCCGTCCAGCCAGTGCTTGAAGCGCTGCAGGCGCTCGGTGTAACGGGCGTCCAGGTGTTCGCCAAGGCCCAGTTCTTCGCTGGCGGCATACATCGAAACGCCACGTTCGGTGGCGTAGTTGCCCAGTTTTTCCAGGGTGGTCGAGCCGATTTCGCGGCGCGGCACGTTGATTACCCGCAGGTAGGCGTTGTCGTCATCCGGGTTGACCAGCAGGCGCAGGTAGGCCATGAGGTCCTTGACCTCCTGGCGGCCGAAGAAGCTGTTGCCACCGGACAGGCGATACGGCACTTGGTGGTGCTGCAGCTTGAGTTCGATCAGCTTGGCCTGGTAGTTGCCCCGGTAAAGGATGGCGAAGTCGCTGTACGGGCGGTCGGTACGCAGGTGCAGGGTGAGGATTTCCATGGCCACACGCTCGGCCTCGGCTTCCTCGTTCTTGCAGCGGATCACACGGATCTCGTCGCCCACGCCCATCTCGCTCCACAGCTGCTTTTCGAAGGCGTGGGGGTTGTTGGCAATGAGCACGTTGGCGCAGCGCAGGATGCGGCTGGTGGAGCGGTAGTTCTGCTCGAGCATGACGATTTTCAGGGAGGGGTAGTCCTCCTTGAGCAGCATCAGGTTTTCTGGCCGAGCTCCGCGCCAGGCGTAGATCGACTGGTCATCGTCGCCGACCACGGTGAACTGGTTGCGCGTGCCGATCAGCATTTTCACCAGCAGGTACTGGCTGGCGTTGGTGTCCTGGTATTCGTCCACCAGCAGGTAGCGCACGCGGTTCTGCCAGCGCTCCAGCACCTCGGGGTGCTCCTGGAACAGCTTGACCGGCTGCAGGATCAGGTCGTCGAAGTCCACCGCGTTGAACGCCTTGAGCGTGCGCTGGTAGTGGGTGTAGACAATGGCGGCGGTCTGCTCGCGGGGGTTGCGCGCCTTTTCCAGGGCTTCCGGGGGCAGGATCAGGTCGTTTTTCCAGGCACCGATCATGTTCTTGATCTCGTCGATGCCGTCGTCGCCTGAGTATTCCTTCTGCATGATGTCCGACAGCAAGGCCTTGATGTCGGACTCGTCGAAGATCGAGAACCCCGGCTTGTAGCCCAGCCGCGCGTGTTCCTTGCGGATGATGTTCAGGCCCAGGTTGTGGAAGGTACACACCGTCAGGCCGCGGCCTTCGCCTGGGCGCAGCAGGGTGGCGACCCGCTCTTTCATCTCGCGCGCGGCCTTGTTGGTAAAGGTCATCGCGACGATGTACTGGGCACGGATGCCGCAGTTCTGGATGAGGTGGGCAATCTTGCGCGTGATCACGCTGGTCTTGCCGGAGCCGGCACCGGCGAGCACCAAAAGAGGGCCGCCGACGTAGTCACGGGCTTCCTGTTGCCGGGGATTGAGTCGGGACATGCTAGAACCGGGGGTCGCCAGAAAATAGCCGCGCATTCTAGCAGCATGGGGCGGTTATGGCGTGACCGTCTGACGCCGGAGTCAACGTTTTAACGCAATCGGTTCAGCCGGTGGCCAATCGTCGTGAAAATAGCCGAAATCCCGTTTGCCGGTTGCGCAGCTTTCGCGCAGGATGCACGTCAAAATGCGTCGGACACGGCCAGGGATGGTTTACGAATAAAAATGAAAATCATTTTCATTTGTTGCGGTAGGATATTCCGCATCCGTCGCCTCACCATCTAAGGAGCTTGCTTGTCCACGCCCGCCGAACCCCTGCGTTTGCTGTTGCTGGCCGATGAGCCCGAGTGGGCGGCGCGCCTGCGCGAATGCCTGCAACCGTTGGCGGGCAGCGCGGTGTTGCTGACTGCGCCAGACTGGGCGTCGGTCGACAGCCTGTTCGCTGGCGACCGCCAGGCCGTAGTGCTGGCAACGCCATCCTTGTTACCCGCGCCCGGGCGTTGCGAGTTGCCGACGGTCTTGCTGCTTGAGCAAGAGCCTGGCGCAACGCCGGTTGGGGTCAGCGACTGGCTGGTGCTGGCGCAACTGACCAGCGATGCCCTGCGCCGCTGCCTGCGCCATGTGCGCGAGCGCGGGGTGCTGGTGGCAACGCTGCAGCGCCTGGCCGAACAGGACCCGCTGACCGGCATCGCCAACCGCCAGGGCTTCCAGGCCTTGCTGACCACGCGGCTGGCCGAAAACGAAGGGCGTGGCGTGGCCCTGGGCCACCTGGACCTCGACAACTTCCGCCACGTCAACGACGCCCTCGGCCACCAGGGCGGCGACCGGCTGATCCTGCAGGTTGTGGCCCGTCTGCAAAAGCAGTTGGAAGCCGGTGACCAGCTGGCGCGCCTTGGCAGCGACGAGTTCGCCCTGCTGATCGACACCCGCCGCGACCCCAACCGCGCCGAGTGGATGGCCGAGCGGATTGTCGAAGCCTTGACCGAAGCCTACTGGATCGACGGCGAAAGCCTGATGCTCGGCTGCAGCCTGGGCATTGCCCACGCCCGCGCCCAGGCGGGCGCCGACCCTTTGATGTGGCATGCCCATATCGCCATGCGCCAGGCCAAGGGCAGCCAGGGCTGCACCTTCCATGTGTTCAACGAACGCATCAACCGCAACGCCCGCAGCCTTGCCGACCTCGAAAGCGAGCTGCGCCGCGCCCTGCGCCGTGACGAGCTGGAGCTGCACTACCAGCCACGGCTGAACCTGGCCGATGGCAGCATTGTCGGGCTTGAAGCGTTGGTGCGTTGGAACCACCCTGAACGCGGCCTGCTGCCGCCCAGCGAGTTCGTGCCGCTGGCCGAGCAGAGCGGGCTGATCGTGCCGTTGGGCTACTGGGTGATTTCCCGCGCGCTGAGCGATATGCAAACCCTGCGCGAGCGCGGCCTGGCGCCGCTGCACATGGCGGTCAACCTGAGTTTCCGCCAGTTCCAGGACAGCCAGTTGCTGGCCACCTTGAGCCGGCTGATTCTTGAACACGGCGTCGATGCGCGCTGGCTGGAATTCGAGCTGACCGAAACAGCGGTGATGCGCCGCAACGAACTGGTGCGCCAGACCATGGACGCGCTGGGCCGGCTGGGTGTGCGGTTTTCGCTGGATGACTTTGGCACGGGGTTCTCGTCGTTCGTGCACTTGAACAGCTTGCCGATCACTTTGCTTAAGGTCGACCGAAGCTTTGTTGCCGGCATGGAGCAACGTGAAGAGAACCGCAAGCTGGTTCACGCCATGATCAACCTGGCGCACAACCTCAACCTAGAAGTGGTGGCTGAGGGTGTCGAAAGCGAGGAGCAGATGGCGCTGCTGCAAACATTTGGCTGCGATCAGGTGCAGGGTTTTCTGGTCAGCCGGCCGTTGCCGGTGGCGGCGCTGATCGAGTACCTGCTGCAACCCGCGCAGCCAGGCCGCTTGCTGGTGCGCTGAAGCGCAATCGTGGTGGTTGCGGATGGCCTCATCGCAGGCCGTGCTCAACCGCAACATTGCTGGTTGGCCCCAATCCTGTGGGAAATGATAGAGAGTCGTGGCGAGCGGGCTTGTCCCGCGTTGGGCTGCGCAGCAGCCCTGAAAA
>NZ_JABWRG010000083.1:0-22542 GCF_014268825.1 Pseudomonas sp. SWRI51
GGGCTGCGCAGCAGCCCCTTGGGTTTTCAGGGCTGCTGCGCAGCCCAACGCGGGACAAGCCCGCTCGCCACGAATCTCTATCGTTTCCCACAGAATTGGGTACAACCAGCAATGTTGCGCTTGAGCACAGCCTGCGATGAGGCCCGCACAGGCGTTAAAAAAGGGCCCGAAGGCCCTTTGTCGATTCACCCCCCCAGATACGCGTCGCGTACCTTGGGGTCGGTCAGCAGTGCTTCCCCCGTGCCTTGCATCACCACCTTGCCGTTTTCCAGCACATAGGCGCGGTCGGCAATCTTCAGCGCCTGGTTGGCGTTCTGCTCCACCAGGAACACGGTCACGCCATCGCGGCGCAGCTGTTCGATGATGTCGAAGATCTGCTGGATGATGATCGGTGCCAGGCCCAGTGACGGCTCATCGAGCAGCAGCAGCTTGGGCTTGCTCATCAGCGCCCGGCCGATGGCCAGCATCTGCTGCTCGCCGCCGGACATGGTGCCGCCGCGTTGCATGTAACGTTCCTTGAGCCGTGGGAACAGCTGAAGAACCTTGTCCAGTTGTTCCTGGTAGTCGCCCTTGTCGGTGAAGAACCCGCCCATGGCGAGGTTTTCCTCGACCGTCAGCCGGGCGAACACGCGGCGCCCCTCAGGCACCACCGCGATGCTCTTGCGCATGATGTGCGAGGAGGGCTGGCCGACCAGCTCTTCACCCAGGTACTTGATGCTGCCGCTGTGTGCCTGGGGCGAGCCACACAGGGTCATCAGCAAGGTCGACTTGCCGGCGCCGTTGGCACCGATCAGGGTGACGATTTCGCCCTGGTTGATCTCCACGTTGACGCTGTGCAGGGCCTGGATCTTGCCGTAGCAGGTGGAAACGTTCTCGAACTTAAGCATTTACGCCTCCCCCAGGTAGGCCTTGATCACATCAGGGTTGTCGCGGATCTGTTCCGGCGTACCGTCGGCCAGGGGCGTGCCCTGGTTGATCACCACGATGTGGTCGGAAATGCTCATCACCAGCTTCATGTCGTGCTCGATCAGCAGCACGGTCACGTTGTGCGATTCGCGCAAGTAGCCGATCAGCGCCTTGAGGTCCTCGGTTTCCTTGGGGTTCAGGCCGGCGGCCGGTTCGTCGAGCATGATGATGCGCGGCTGGGTCATCATGCAGCGGGCGATTTCCAGGCGCCGTTGCTGGCCGTAGGCCAAGGTGCCGGCAGTGCGGTTGGCGAACTCGGTCAGGTTGACCTTCTCCAGCCAGTACTGCGCACGCTCCATGGCCTCCTTCTCGCTGCGGCGAAACCCAGGGGTTTTGAACAGGCCGGCAAAGAAGTTGGTGTTGAGGTGGCGGTGCTGGGCAATCAGCAGGTTTTCCAGGGCGGTCATCTCTTTGAACAGACGCACGTTCTGGAAGGTCCGCACCACGCCCTTGCGGGCAATCTGGTGGCCGGCCAGGCCCTGGATCGGCTGGCCGTCGAGCAGGATGGTGCCGCCGCTGGGCTTGTAGAAGCCGGTCAGGCAGTTGAACACGGTGGTCTTGCCGGCGCCGTTGGGGCCGATCAGCGCAACGACCTGTTTTTCCTTGACGGTCAGGGCCACGCCGTTGACCGCCAACAAGCCGCCGAAGCGCATGCTCAGGCCGCTGACTTGCAGAATTTCGCGGCTCATCGGCGCAGCTCCATGTGTGGACGTTGCATGGGCAGCAGGCCCTGCGGACGCCAGATCATCATCAACACCATCAGCGCACCGAACATCAGCATCCGGTATTCGCTGAACTCACGCATCATCTCTGGCAGCAGGATCATCACGATGGCCGCAAGAATCACGCCCAGTTGTGAGCCCATGCCGCCCAGCACGACGATGGCGAGGATGATCGCCGACTCGATGAAGGTGAACGACTCCGGTGTCACCAGCCCTTGGCGGGCGGCGAAGAAGCTGCCGGCAAAGCCTGCAAAGCTTGCGCCCAGGGTGAACGCCGAAAGCTTGATCACGGTAGGGTTCAGGCCCAGCGCGCGGCAGGCGATCTCGTCTTCACGCAGCGCTTCCCAGGCGCGGCCGATAGGCATGCGCAGCAGGCGGTTGATCACGAACAACGCCGCCAGCGCCAGCAGCAGCGCCACCAGGTACAGGAAGATCACCTTGTTGATCGAGTTGTACGGCAGCCCGAAGTACTCGTGGAAGGTCTGCATGCCCTCGGCGGCACGGCGTTCGAAACTCAGGCCGAAGAAGGTCGGTTTTTCGATGTTGCTGATGCCGTTGGGGCCGCCGGTCCAGTCGGTGAGGTTACGCAGGAACAGGCGAATGATCTCGCCAAAGCCCAACGTCACGATGGCCAGGTAGTCGCCGCGCAGGCGCAGCACCGGGAAACCGAGCAGGAAGCCGAAAGTTGCGGCCATCAGGCCGGCAATTGGCAGGCACACCCAGAAGCTCCAGCCCAGGTAGTGCGAGAGCATCGCGTAGCTGTAGGCACCGACTGCGTAGAAGCCGACATAGCCCAGGTCGAGCAGGCCGGCAAGGCCCACCACGATGTTCAGCCCCAGGCCCAGCATGACGTAGATCAGGATCAGCGTGGCGATGTCGACCGCACCGCGCGAACCGAAGAACGGCCACACCAGGGCGACCACGATCAGGCCGAGGATGATCCAGCGCTGGGTCTTGGGCAGGGTGAGGAAGTTGCTCACGGCAGGGGAGATCAGCTTGCGGTCCGAGCGCCGGCCCATGACCGAGCTCCACTGCTTGTCGAACAGCACGCGCAGGAACATCAGCACCGAACACACGCTGATGATGGTCAGGCTGAACGCCCCCTGGCTATGGACAGCCAGGCTGATGCCGTCGATGCTCAGTTTCAGGCCCAGCACCGGGAACGCCACGGCCCAGACCAGCAAGGCGCTGAAGAACGCCTGTTTGAGATTTTTGTTCATACTTTTTCAACCTCCGGGCGGCCCAGGATGCCGGTCGGCCGGAACAGCAACACAAGAACCAAGAGCCCGAACGCCACCACATCCTTGTACTGGTCGCCGAAAATGTCGGCGCCGAACGCTTCGGACACACCCAGCACCAGCCCGCCGAGCATGGCGCCCGGGATGCTGCCGATGCCGCCAAGCACCGCTGCGGTAAAGGCCTTGAGGCCTACCAGGAAGCCGGCGTTGGGGTTGATTACCCCGTACTGCATGCTCAGCAGCACGGCTGCCACCGCCGCCAGTGCGGCGCCGATGACGAAGGTCAGGGCAATGATGTTGTTGGTGTTGATACCCAGCAGGTTGGCCATCTTGATGTCCTCGGCACAGGCGCGGCAGGCGCGGCCCAGGCGGGAACGGGAGATGAACAGCGTCAGGCAGGTCATGGCTACCAAGGTGACCACGAACACCAGCACTTGCATGTACGAGACCAGCACTTCCTCCGCACCGCCCGGGCCAAACGAGAAGCTGCCGGGGATCAGGTTGGGGATGGACTTGTCTTTGGAGTCCTGCGAGAGCAGCACGGTGTTCTGCAGGAAGATCGACATGCCGATGGCCGAGATCAGCGGAATCAGCCGGTTGCTGTTACGCAGCGGCCGATAGGCGACCCGTTCGATGCTGTAGCCATAGGCGCTGGTGACGCAGATGGTGGCAACGAAGGCGACGGTCATCAGGATCGGCAACGAATGAATACCCATCATGGCCAGGCCCGCGAGGGCGATGAAGGCCACGTAGCTACCGATCATGTAAACCTCGCCGTGGGCGAAGTTGATCATGCCGATGATGCCGTACACCATCGTGTAGCCGATGGCGATCAGGGCATAGGTACTGCCGATGGTCAATCCGTTAACCAGTTGTTGGAAAAAGTGATAGATCTCAGGCATTACAGCGCTCCTAAAAACCTGATTTGCATTTCGCTGGCGGGTGTTGCCCTGGCCCGTTCTGTGGTCTTCGCCACTGGATGTTATGCGGGCACTGCCAGGAAACCGCGGATGACGGTTTTAAGATTTTCAGGTGGGTAGGCCCCCGGATCACGGGGATCAGGCCCATAGAACCTCGTAAAACAAAGCCCACTGCTCGCACAGTGGGCTTCTTAGGTCAGCTATTTAGTCACGCAGTTACTGAGGGGAGACTTCGGTCTTCGGCTTGCCGAAGTGCCATTCGTAGACCACGAACTTGAAGTCTTTCAGGTCGCCCTTGGCGTCGTAGGTCAGGGTGCCGGTCGGGGTCTTGAAGGAGCCGGCGTGCAGTGCCGCTGCTACCTTGTCGGTGTCTTCGGACTTGGCTGCCTTGATGCCCTCGGCGATCAGCTCGACAGCCGAGTAGGCCGGGAACACGAACGGGCCGCTTGGGTCCTTGCCGTCAGCCTTGATGGCATCGACGATGGCCTTGTTCTCAGGGTCGGTGTCGAACGACTTCGGCAGGGTGACCAGCAGGCCTTCGGAAGCGCCTTGGGCGATCTGCGAAATGGAGTCGTTACCCACGCCTTCCGGGCCCATGAACTTGGCTTTCAGGCCCTTTTCTTGCGCTTGGCGCAGGATCAGGCCCAGCTCTGGGTGGTAGCCGCCGTAGTAGACGAAGTCGACGTTGTTCTGCTTGAGCTTCTGGATGATCGAGGAGAAGTCTTTGTCGCCGGCGTTGAGGCCTTCGAACACGGCAACCTTGGTGCCTTTCTTCTCGAGGGTCTGCTTGACCGCGGTGGCGATGCCTTCACCGTACTGCTGCTTGTCGTGCAGCACTGCAACGACCTTGGGCTTGACGTGATCGGCGATGTAGTTGCCGGCGGCTGGGCCCTGCGCGCTGTCCAGGCCGATGGTGCGGAAGATCAGCTTGTAGCCACGGGCGGTGATTTCCGGGGAGGTGGCAGCCGGGGTGATCATGATCACGCCTTCGTCTTCGTAGATGTCGGACGCAGGCTGGGTGGAGCTGGAGCACAGGTGACCGATGACGAACTTGACGCCGTCGTTGACCACTTTGTTGGCAACCGCAACGGCCTGTTTAGGGTCGCACGCGTCGTCGTATTCCTTGGCTTCGAGCATCTTGCCATCTACGCCGCCCTTGGCGTTGATGTCTTTGATGGCCTGTTTGGCACCGATGAACTGCATGTCGCCGTACTGGGTGACAGGGCCGGTTTTAGGGCCGGCGATGCCGATCTTGATGGTGTCTGCGGCAAACGAATGGCTGGCAACCCCGGCCAGGACCATTGCGGCGAACAGCTTGGAAATCTTGATCATAGTGCTCCACTCATTCTGTTGTAATTCTTATAGTCCTGGCGGCCAGGGCTACAGACCGGGCGGGACTCGCGGCTGGCTACGCCGAACCGCAACCCCACCTTCCCCCGGAATCGTGTCCCGGAACTGTACCGGTACAGTGTAGAGCGCTGTCGGATGGCTTGAAAAGCCGGCGAAAAGCGTCTGTTCCCAGGGGTGTCGCTTGATCGACATAAAAAGACAGAAAAGCGCCATCACTTTGCCTGCATTTGCGGCCCGCTCCCACAAGTTCGGGCCTGTTCGACCAAATTACGTATTTGAAACCGGGTTTTTCTGCAAAAATACCGGCCTTTTTGTTGGTCGATTTTTTGTGCAGGTAAACCCATGACAGATCAAGTAAGCACCCTCTATGCCAAATTGCTCGGTGAGACCGCCATCATCGAGTGGAAAGCCTTGGAGCGTTTCTGGGCCAAGGGTGACCTGATTTGGGTCGACCCCAGTCTGGACCTGATCGAGGTTGCCGAAGCGATGGCCGATAATCGCAGCGAGATCTTCGCCAAGTGGCGTAGTGCTGGCACTGTCGGCCCGGTCAGCGCCGAACAAGCGCTTGAGCTGCAAACCCGCGATCCAGAGATATGGGCCGTGGTGGTTTCGCCGTTCATCGTGATTCAGGCCAAGAAAAAAGATTGAGTCTGCACATTTCCGGTGCTCGGCAATGCGTACGCGCACCAGAAAGGTGCGCGTTGACGCTCACGTAAGGTGGAAGTTGGTAACAGTGGCGGGGTTATTCGGCGGCGCGGTAACAGTTTACGGAATGCGTAATGCATCGCGGGGCAAGCCCGCTCCCACATCGGCTTCATGCAATCTTGCACCGGCCTCATCGCAGGCTATCGCCAGCTCCCACAAGGTCTGGGTGAGCCGCCGATACTGAGGCCAGGCACGCTCACTGTGGGAGCTGGCGATAGCCTGCGATGAGGCAATTACAGGTTTGCAAAACCGCGGAATCTCCCACAAGGGCCGCTCTGATAGTTATCTGAGCATCAGGCGCTTGTGGGAGCGGGCTTGCCCCGCGATGTTTTCAATGCCTGGCGACGATCAGTAATCCACGCGCCCGGTATGGCTGTTCAGCGAGATCACGCGGGTCTTGCCGATGCGGTGCCTGAAGATCTCGCGCAGGTACTTCACCGCCTTCTTCACGCATTCGCGCGACAGCCGAATATCGTTGATCGACACAAAGCGGCTCTTGTCGTTGATAAGCTCGCGGTACTTCTTCTCGTACATCGGCTTGATCGCATACCAGTTGGTGTCGAGGATCTTCGCCGGGTTTTCGAACTCGTTGAGCAACTCATCGATACGGCTCTCATCGAAGTGCTCGCTGGTGATGAACTCAAGGATGGCGTTGTCCATGGTGTCGTCGAAACGGTACGGGTTACGCGCAAAGCAACGCTTGATGAAGGCCACGATCAAGGTCAGGAAGTCGTCCGACAGGCACGGGCTCTTGGCAATCAATGTGGTCAGCGACAGGTTGGCCGAGGCGCCGATCACCAGCGCATAACGCTTGAGCGTGGTGTTGGGGAACAGGCTGTTGAGGTGGGTCTTGAGCCGGTTCAGGTCCATGTAGGACAGCTTGTAGTCCTTGGGCAGCGACACGATCGATACCACCGAGGAGCAATTCTTGAAGAAGTGCAGGTCGTGCAGGGCGGCGGCGTCGTAGGCCGAGGCCTGGTACTGCTCAAGCGCTGCGCGGTAGCGGCGCGACTCGATCGGCAGCAGGCTGATACCTTCGATGGCCTGGGTCTGCTTGTTGAAGTGCGGCAAGTCGATGGAACGGAAGAACAAGTCGTCGATGTCCAGCCGTGGCTGCTCGCGCTCGAACACCTTGAACTTGTCTGAACCGGCCGGCGGGATTTCCGGGACCACGGATTCGGCGTAGGCAATCGCCACCGGGCCCGCCAGGCTCATGAACAGGTCGTTGGCATCCAGGCGAATGGTTTCGCCGATGTCGATGCCGGCGCGGCGGAAGTAGTTCTGGTCGTAATCGGTGGTCACCGCCTGGGCGGTGAGGATGTTGAAGATCTGCTGGGAGATGTACTGGTTGGCGTGCTTTTCCATGGCATTGACGTCGATGTTCTGGATCGTGCCGTCATCGCTCTCTTCGGCGTAACGCATGATGTCGTTGGAGATCAACATCATCGCGTTCCATGGGCGAATACGCCCCATTACGCTGGCTTCGCTGCTGTCTTCGTTATCGAAGTTGTACGAGAAATCCCATTCTTCAGACAGGTATTTGCACAGCAGCCGCCCGGCGTTGATGTGCAGGGCTTCGGACATTTCGCTGCGGTGGTCCGATGCATTGGGCAGCACGCAGATGCCGCTGGTGAAGATGGGCTCGAACACGAACGAATGCCCGCTCTTGCCGTCATTCTCGTCGGAATGCTTGGTGTCGAAGGTCTTGTTCATGTAGGAGAACTGCTGGGCCAGGCCGAATTCCGAGGCCATGCCAGAACCGGTACCGCCGCCTGCGCTGAAAATATAGAAATACAGGCGCGACTGGTTGGCTTTGATGCCGCACGAGTCGATCAGGTAGGAATGGATCAGCTTCCAGTCGGCACTGGAGAAGCGTTGGGTGTCCTTGTTGAGGATGATCTTGGCCAGGTACTGGCCAAGGATCGGCGCGTTACCGGCGCCACCGGCATGCACCTCGGACAGGTCCATGATCTTCATCTTGCTGTAGTCGCGCAGGAACCCACCGCGCTCGCCCTTGCGCGAGAAACGGATACGCCCGGCGATGTCCTTGTCCAGGTCGCCCAGCATGACCAGAGGCTCGACCAGGAAAACCGGCTTCACGCCCTTGTTCTGCACCAGGCGCAGGTTCTGTCGGATCCACCGCGCCGGGCTGTAGCCCGATTCGCCCTTGTTGCGGTCCTCATTGTTGAACTCGTTGAGGAAGAAGGTGCGCGCGTTGTACACCAACTCCGCGACATCAAGGGCAATGTTCGACCCGCAGCGCCCAAGGCCGATCAGGCAGACCGAAGGGAACTGCTGCTCAAGGCGCAGTTGGTCTTCATCCTCGACATGCAGGTTTTGCGGAAACACCAGGTCGCGCAGGCCATCGAGGTTGTCGAGGATGCGCTGGATGTCCTGCTCGGTGAAATACAGGTATTGCGCCGGTGTGGCGCGGGGGGCTGACGGTTCTCGAGCACCGCCCGCGGTCAGAGAGGTGGACGGAAGCGACGTCTCGGGGACCGCATTGGCAGAAGTGTTCGTAGAGGTCATAGTGCGCCATTTGCCTGATAAGGGGTTTCCCCAAGCGGTATGCCATTAGGCCATTACTCGGGGTTTGCGCGACTGTAGCAGTGCGCCTTTTCCTTGTGCGATAGGGGATAACCCTAGGCACATGAAGGTTTTTATTCGTCTGTACTGCATCGCCCGTTTGTCCCGCTTCTTTAATCTTGTGCTGGAGTTGCTCATGAATAGTGCGTTGCCTTCGCTGGGTTTTGCCGGTATCGGCCTGATGGGCCTGCCGATGTGCCGCCGTCTGCTGGCTGCCGGCTACCCGCTGACCGTGTGGAACCGCAGCCCGGAAAAATGCGCCGAGCTGGTTGCCGCCGGTGCCCGGATGGCCGCCACGCCTGCGCAGTTATGTGAAGGCAGCGACCTGCTGCTGCTGTGCCTGGCCGACACCGCTGTGGTGCGCGACGTGGTATTCGGCGAGCAGGGCATCGCCGCTGGGGGCCGCCCAGGCCAGTTGCTGGTGGACTTGTCCAGCCTGGAGCCTGCCGCCACTCGGGAAATGGCGGCGCAGTTGCACGCGCAGTGTGCAATGGGCTGGCTGGATGCGCCGGTATCTGGCGGCACCCCCGGCGCCGAGGCGGGCACCTTGGCAATCATGGCCGGTGGCACCGCCCACGACCTTGAGCGGGCTCGCCCGGTGCTGCTGACCCTTGGTCAGCGGGTAACGCACATGGGCGGGGTTGGCGCAGGCCAGGTGACCAAGGCCTGCAACCAGATGATCGTTGCCTGCAATGCGCTGGTGATTGCCGAAGTGGTCGCCCTGGCTGAGCAGTCAGGGGTGGATGCGCGGTTGATCGCCGAGGCCCTGGCCGGTGGCTTTGCCGACTCGAAGCCCTTGCAGATTCTTGCCCCGCAAATGGCCCAGAGTCGCTTCGAACCGGTCAAATGGCATGTACGAACGCTGCTCAAGGACCTCGACGGCGCGGTGAAGCTGTCCCGCGAGCAGGGCGCTGCGACCCCGCTCAGTGGCCTTGCGGCACAGCTGATGCGCCTGCATGGTAGCCAGGGGTATCTGGAAAAGGATCCGGCGACCCTGGTCGAGATGTATCGCAGCAAGGCGTGAACACGCCGTGCTGCTGGTCGAGCCGCTCCAATGCTGCGCGCAGCGCGACGATGGGCACCGGGCGGCTCAGCAGGAAACCCTGCAGAAAGTCGCAGCCGTGGGCGGCCAGAAACGCCTGTTGCTCCACGGTTTCGACGCCTTCGGTAACCACTTTGAGGTGTAGGGTGTGGGCCATGGCAATAATGGCCTGGACGATTTCACAGTCTTTCTGCACGCCAGGCACGTCTACCACGAACGAGCGGTCGATCTTCAGCACATCCAGCGGCAGGCGCTTGAGGTAGGCCAGCGACGAATAGCCGGTGCCGAAGTCGTCGATCGACAGCGCGACCCCTTGGGCGCGGATGCGCTTCAGCAGGCTGACGGTGTGCTGGATATCGCCCATCAGGGCGTTTTCGGTCACCTCCAGCTCCAGGTGGCGCGCCTCGACGCCGGCCTGGAACAACGCCATCTCTACCTCGTTGGCCAGCTCTTCGCGGCCCAGGGTGAGCGCCGAGCAGTTCACCGTCACTTTCAAGTCGCTGTAGCCGTGCTGGTTGAGCCAGGCAAGGTCGCTACAGGCCCGGCGCAGCACCCACAAATCCAGGTCGGCGATCAGGCCGTTGGCCTCGGCAATGCCAATGAACCGGTCCGGCCCGAGCAAACCATGCTGCGGGTGCTGCCAGCGCACCAGCGCTTCGAGCTTGGCCACCTTGGCGCTGCGCAGGTCATAGATTGGCTGGTAGTACACGCACAGGCCGCGCTCCTCGAACAGCGCCTCGCGCAGTTCTTCTTCGAGCTGCAGCTCCAGGGTGGCGCGTGCTTTGAGCCGGTTGTCGAAGAAATGCAGGCTGTTGCGCCCGCAGGCTTTGGACTGGTACAGCGCAAGGTCGGCGTTCTTGAGGAGTTCTTCGCCAGTCAGGCCATCGTCGGGAAACACGCTGATGCCGATGCTAGTGGTCATCACCATGCGCCTTCCGCCGAGTTCAATCGGCTCTCTCATGCGCAACATGATGCGCTGCGCCAGGTGGCGAGCCTCATCGTGGCTGTTGAGCGGGGTAACAATGCAGAACTCGTCGCCACCAAAGCGGGCTACCAGGTCATGGCTGCGGGTGGCCGCCTTGATGTGCCCGGCAATCACCTTGAGCAGCTCATCGCCTGCGGCGTGGCCAAGGCTGTCGTTGATCCGCTTGAAATGGTCGATATCGAGGAACATCACCGCCAGCATGCTGCCCTGGGCGGCATGCTCGCTCAGGCGCTCGGCGAATAGCTGGTTGAAACCGCGTCGGTTGACCAGGCTGGTCAGGGCATCGTAGTGGGCTGCCTGCTGCAGCGAGGCGCGGGCTTGGTCCAGTTGGCTGAGCAGCACATTGACCCGGCGCAGGTCGTGCTCCTTGCTTTGCAGTTTCTTGTCGGCCAAGGCTGCACTGATGCTGCTGCCGCTGATTAGCAAAGTGATGAAGGCAATGGTCAGGGCCAGTTGCGGGGCATTGTCGGCAATCGGTAGTTGCATGGCGCTGGCGTCGGGGATCACCAGGGTCATGGCGGCCATGCCGGTGAGGTGGGTGGCCACGATGCCTGCGCCCATCAACAGGCATGCGCCGTGCTTCATCAGCAGATGCAGGCCGCCACTGCCGCTGCGAAAGTGCCTGGCCATCAATAGCGCAATCAGGCTGCTGGCTACCGCCAGGGCGATGGACGCCAGCAGCAGTTCGGTCTGGTAGTACTGGCGGGCGCCGGTCTGCAAGGCCGCCATGCCGGTGTAGTGCATGACGCTGATGCCCAGGCCGATGAACAGCGCGGTTTGCAGGTAATGACGCAGGCGCATGTCGCTGCGGTTGAGGCTGTTCATTGCAAGCCACGCGGCCAGTAGCGCGATCAGTAGCGAGAGGGCGGTCAGCGGGGCGTCATAGCGAATGTCCAGCGGCGCCTGGAAGGCCAGCATGCCGATAAAGTGCATGGCCCAGATACCACCGGCCAGGCAGCATGCGCCGAGCAGGCGCCATTGGCGGCGGGCCAAACGGTTTTCGCAGTGGCTCTGGCGCTCGGCCATGTCCAGCGTGGCAAAACAGCCAGCGCAGGCGACCGCATAGGCCAGCAGCACCAGAAACAGGTTGTGTCGGCAGTCGAGGATGATTTGCCCGCCCGCCGGCAAGTCGGCGAACAGTTGCAGTCCCAGCCATTCCATTGCAGGTCTCTATGTCGAGGTTGCACTGGTCCCCACAATGCATGGGCTGGAGACAGTTCCTGCAGCAGTATAGGAAGAGGTAGTTAAACCTTCCTCATTAATGGCACTTTGGTTTCTATCGTTTGGTTATTGGTGTGATAGCCAGGTGTTCTAGGCGGGAGAAGCCCCGCCCCGCAGGATTGCCCTGCGAAGCGGGCCAATGGCGTTAGCCGGCGACCAGTACGCGGATCGCTTCAAGGCGCAGCGCCGCTTTTTGCAAGGCGGCCATGCCGTCTTCGCGCTGCTTGCGCACCGCGTCGACTTCGCTGTCACGCACGCTGGGGTTGACGGCTTGCAGTGCGGTCAGGCGCGCGAGCTCTTCGTCGGACTCGGCAGCCAGGCGCTGCTGGGCCTCGGCCACACGAGCCTCGTGGCTGGGCAGAATTTTCGCTTCACCGGCGGCTATGCGCTGGCCGAGCACGTCACGCTGGGCTTGCACGAACTTGTTGGCGCTGGCCTTCGGTACGCTTTCGAGCTGGTCGTTGAGGGTTTCGAAGCTGACCCGTGCGCTCAAGTCGTTACCGTTGGCGTCGAGCAGGCAGCGCAGCGCTGCCGGTGGCAGGTAGCGGCCCAGCTGCAGGCTGCGCGGGGCGACCACTTCGCTGACGTACAGCAACTCAAGCAATACGGTGCCAGGCTTGAGCGCCTTGTTTTTGATCAGCGCCACGGCGGTGTTGCCCATCGAACCAGACAGCACCAGGTCCATGCCGCCTTGCACCATGGGATGTTCCCAGGTCAGGAACTGCATGTCTTCGCGGGACAGTGCCTGGTTGCGGTCGTAGGTGATGGTCACGCCTTCGTCGTCGCCCAGCGGGAAGCTGGCGTCGAGCATTTTTTCGCTCGGGCGCAGCACCAGGGCGTTTTCCGAATGGTCTTCACTGTCGATGCCAAAGGCGTCGAACAAGGTTTCCATATAGATAGGCAGGGCGAACTGGTCGTCCTGCTCCAGAATGGCTTCGACCAACGCTTCGCCTTCGCCGGCGCCACCGGAGTTGAGCTCCAGCAGGCGGTCACGACCGGTGTGCAGTTCGGCTTCGAGGCGCTCACGCTCCTGGCGGGCGTCGGCAACCAGCGTATCCCAGGCCTTTTCTTCACCTTCGGCGAGCAGCGGCAACAGGCGCGGGCCGAATTTGTGCTGCAAGGCGTTGCCGGTCGGGCAGGTATTGAGGAAGGCGTTGAGGCCTTGCTGGTACCACTGGAACAGGCGCTCTTGCGGGCTGTTTTGCAGGTACGGGATGTGCAGCTGGATGGTGTGCTTCTGGCCGATACGGTCGAGACGGCCGATACGTTGTTCGAGCAGGTCGGGGTGGGCCGGCAGGTCGAACATCACCAAATGGTGGGCGAACTGGAAGTTGCGGCCTTCGCTGCCGATTTCCGAGCAGATCAACACCTGGGCGCCGAATTCTTCGTCGGCAAAGTACGCCGCCGCGCGGTCACGCTCAAGAATGCTCATGCCCTCGTGGAACACCGAGGCCGGGATGCCGGAGCGCACACGCAGGGCGTCTTCGAGGTCCATCGCGGTTTCGGCGTGGGCGCAGATCACCAGGACCTTGGTGCGCTTGAGCATCTTCAAGGTGTCGATCAGCCAGTCTACCCGTGGGTCAAAGCGCCACCAGCGTTCTTCATCACTGGTCTCGCCCTGGGCCTGGAAGGCGACTTCCGGGTACAGCTCGGCGCGCTCACCGGCCGGCAGTGCCGCGTATTGCTCAGGGTTGGCCAGCGGGTAGGGGTGCAGCTCACGCTCAGGGAAGCCCTGAATGGCGGCGCGGGTGTTACGGAAAAGCACGCGGCCGGTGCCGTGGCGGTCGAGCAACTCGCGGATCAGGCGGGCGCTGGCCTGGGTGTCGCCATCATTGACGGCAGCCAGCAGTGCTTCGCCTTCGGCACCGAGGAAACCATGGATAGTGGCATGCGCCCTGGGCGACAGGCGGCCTTCGTCGAGCAGTTCCTGCACCGCTTCTGCGACTGGGCGATAGTTTTCGCTTTCGGCGCGGAACGCCGCCAGGTCGTGGAAACGGTTCGGGTCGAGCAGGCGCAGGCGGGCGAAGTGGCTGTCCTGGCCGAGTTGCTCGGGGGTAGCGGTGAGCAGCAGCACGCCAGGGATGACCTGGGCCAGTTGCTCGACCAGCGAATATTCAGCGCTGGCCTGTTCTTCATGCCAGACCAGGTGGTGCGCTTCGTCGACCACCATCAAGTCCCAGCCTGCGGCGAACAGGGCGTCCTGGGCTTTTTCGTCCTCGACCAGCCACTCCAGCGCGACCAACGCCAGTTGCGCATCTTCGAAGGGGTTGCTGGCGTCGCTTTCGATGAAGCGTTCGGCATCGAACAGCGCCACTTGCAGGTTGAAACGCCGGCGCATTTCTACCAGCCACTGGTGCTGAAGGTTTTCGGGAACCAGAATCAGCACGCGGCTGGCGCGGCCCGAGAGCAATTGCCGATGGATGACCAGGCCGGCTTCGATGGTCTTGCCCAGGCCTACTTCGTCGGCCAGCAGTACACGCGGTGCGATGCGGTCGGCCACTTCGCGGGCGATGTGCAACTGGTGGGCGATCGGCTGGGCGCGCACGCCCCCCAGGCCCCACAGCGAAGACAGCATCTGTTTACTGGTGTGTTGCAGCGTGTTGTAACGCAGGGAGAACCAGGACAGCGGGTCGATCTGCCCGGCGAACAAGCGGTCGCTGGCCAGGCGGAACTGGATGAAGTTCGACAGCTGGGTCTCGGGCATGGTGCGCGGGACGTTCTGCGGATCGATGCCGTGATAGATCAGCAGGCCATCGACCATGTCGACCTCACGCACGGTGAGCTTCCAGCCCTCGAAATGCGTGATCTGGTCGCCGGGCGAGAAGCGCACGCGGGTCAGCGGCGCATTGCGTAGCGAGTACTGGCGGGTGTCGCCTGTGGCCGGGTAGAGCACGGTCAGAAGGCGGCCATCCTGCGCCAGGATGGTCCCAAGACCGAGCTCGGCTTCGCTGTCGCTGATCCAGCGTTGCCCCGGTTGATACTGCTGCGCCATACTGCCAAAACTCCCGCGGTGAAAAAGCCGTCTATGGTAACGGATCGGCTGCGTCAGACCAATGAATCAAAGAGCCTAGCGTGTTTCCAGGCCAATAATGTCCCATCATGAGGGCGCTTTACACCTATGTATGCCAAGCACCGCTGGTTGAACCTGTCATTGGGCCTGGGCAGTCTGGCGCTGCTGGCCGCCTGCGAACAGAAAACCTTCGAAGTATTGCCGCCTGTTCCGGTGGAGCAACTGGAAGTGCTGGGCGTGCAGACGCCGATCAAGAGCGTGCACTTCCATGACCGCGAAGGCGAGGGGCTGCTGGTGCTTAGCCGCATCGACGGCCAGGCCACCGACCCGGACAGCGAAGAAGAAGTCGACAAAGTGGTGCTCAAGGCCACGTTGTATGGGCGCAACGCGGCTTCCGACGCATTCAAGCCGCGCTGGCAGATCGAACAGGAAACCACCTGTGCCGGGCTGGACCTGGATGTCGACTTCTATACTGACGTCAGTGACGTGGCCGACCTGAACAAAGATGGCGTGGCCGAAGTGACCGTGGCCAGCCACGCGTTCTGCGGCGGCGGCATCGACCCGCACGATATCGCCATCGAGCTGCGCGAAGGCCAGGCGGTGTACAGCATTACTGGCCAGTCGCTGATCAGTCCGGCAGGTGAAGAGCCGTTCGGCGGTGAGCGCGAGGACAGCGCCTCGCTCAAGGCGGCGCCCCAGGTGCTGCGCGAACACATGGACAGCGTCTGGCAGAAAGTCTACAAGCGGCCATGGAGCGAAATCGGTGCGGCCGCCGATGATTTGCCTGACGACGATCCGGAATAACCGTTGTCCATAGTTGCACAGGCGCTGTGACGCGCCGCACACCTTCACCCGCAGGCATTCAAGGCGGCTGATCATTGGCCGACAAAGTGGCCAAAGGAGAATATCCCATGCTGCCGCCCATCATCCCGCTCAGTGCCGCCCCGGTGACCACCCAACAAGACCCGGTCAGGCACACGCCGAACATCCCTGCGGTGGTGCCAGCCCAGGCGACTTCCAGCGAGAGCACCATCGACCTCAAGCACCAGCACCCCGAAGAACAGGGTTTTTTGCTGCGCGACGAGCAACGCCGGCGCCAGCAGCAGCGGCGCAAGCCGGCTGACGACGAGGCTTTTGATGCGGTGCCAGGCGATGAGCTGAACGCCGACAATACTGTGCCGGTTGCGCCTTTGTGCGAACGTTCGCGCCAGGGCTTGTTGGTCGACATCGAAGTCTGACTGGTCAGCGCTGGTCTCTGCCTTCATTATTGAGGCCTTTGCTGCCCGTCGAGCCTGCCATGAGCCAAGACAACCTGATCGACTTCGGCGCCGAGCGCGCCAAACGCGTCCACGACCTCAACGACAAGCGCCTTGACGACATGCGCAAGGCGTTCGAACAGGCGCTGCCGCTGCCTGCCGCCAAGAAGAAAAAGCCCAAGGGCAAACCCAAGAAGCGCTGAAACTTGATGCAGGTCAAGCCTGCACACCCCTCGCGTGCCCGGCCCCGGGCAGCATTGACGCTGGTCAATTCCTCACCCCCCGCCATTGGTTACCTTGCACTCATCGGATGACGGCACACCAAGGGAGGGGCCGACATGTTCTTCGACAACGTGGTTATCGCCGGAGTGGTGACGGTCGGATTGATGTTGGCGTTCTTCGCCGGTCTGGGAATTTTCATCTGGAAGGACTCGAAAAAGCGCAAGCAGCGCTGAGCCTTCCGATCAACGAGCACGCAAGGCATTTAGGGCGACTTCGGTCGCCCATTTTTTTGTGCGCGTTTTTTGTGGGAACGGGGCTACCCACTCTTGAGCGTTATCCTTCCTCCGGTTGTCTATCGTTCTACTTGTACTTTCCCACCCCAAGGTTCGATTCGTGCCCATCACCTTCCAGGCCCTGTTCGCACCCAGCAGCCTTGCCCTGAAGTTTGCCGCCAAGACGGTGCTCGGTGGCGGCCTTGCCCTGTGGCTGGCGATGCGGCTGGGGCTTGAGCAGCCTTCCTGGGCATTGATGACTGCGTTTATCGTCGCCCAGCCGCTGTCTGGCATGGTGGTGCAGAAAGGCCTGGCGCGGCTGGCTGGCACCGTGGTCGGCACTTGCATGTCGGTAGTGTTCATCGGCCTGTTTGCACAGACGCCGGGGTTGTTTCTGCTCACCTTGGCCTTGTGGCTGGCGCTGTGCACCGCAGCCTCGACGCAGTTGCGCAGTGCCTGGGCCTACGCTTTTGTATTGGCGGGTTACACCGCAGCGATCATAGCCCTGCCTGCAATCAACACGCCGCTGCAGGTGTTCGATCAGGCGGTGGCGCGTTGTACCGAGATTTGCCTGGGCATCTGCTGTGCCACCCTGACCAGCGCGTTGGTGTGGCCGCTCAGGGTTGAGCAGCAACTGGCCGGGCATGCCCGCCAGGCTTTGGACAATGGGCTGCAGGCGGCCCGCGCCATGCTGGCTGGTGAGGACGACGCGGGTAAAGGGCTGTTGCAGACGTTAGGCGGCCTGGTGGCCATCGATGCCCAGCGCGAACACGCCTGGTTCGAGGGCAGCCGTGGGCGTCAGCGAGCGCGGGCGATCAACGGCCTGAGCCAGAAGCTCATGGTGCTGCTGCGCATTGCGCGCTCGGTGCGCCGCCAGTGGCGCCAACTCGATGAAGCCGAGAGCGCACAGCTGGCGCCATGGCTGAGCGAGGTGCGCGAGCAGTTGGCCGCCCCGTATCAGCCAACCTGGCTGCTGCTGCGGCAACGGATCTGGGACGCTGCCCATGACGAGCGCATCAGTTCTGCCGAGCACTATTGCCTGGCGCGTCTGGCGCTGTTGCTCGATTACGCGATGGCGGCCAGCCAGGCGCTGGACGATGTGGAGCGGGGCAGGGCGCCGAAACAGGCCGCGCAAAGCCTGGCTGCCCATCGCGACCTGTCGCTGGCGCTGTTGTTCGGCTCGCGCAGCGCCCTGGCGTTTCTGGTGATGAGCGGCTTCTGGCTCGCCACTGCCTGGCCGTCGGCTCCGGGTGGGCTGATCCTCACCTGTGTGGTGTGCAGCCTGTTCGCCAGCCGCGAGAACGGTGCCCAGATCGGCTTGAGTTTTTTGCGCGGCATCCTGCTGGCGGTGCCGGCAGCGTTTGTCGTCGGGCAGATTCTACTGCCGCAGTGGAGCAGTTTCGCCATGCTCTGCCTGGGGATGGGCGTGCCGCTGTTTCTAGGTGCGCTCGGTATGGCCCACCCCCGCACGGGGGCAACCGCCACATCCTATTGCCTGCATTTCATCGTGCTGGTGGCGCCGCTCAATGCCATGCAATTCAACGTTGCGAGCATGCTCAATAACGCCCTGGCGATGCTGGTCGGCGTCAGCGCAGCAGTAATGGCTTTTCGCCTGGTGGTGCTGCGCCATCCCGCCTGGCTGGGTCGACGCCTGCGCGCGGCCACCCAGCACGACCTGGTACGCCTGACCCGCCGCGACCTGCGCGGCGCCGACAGCTGGTTTGGTGGGCGCATGGCTGACCGCCTGATGCAACTGGCGCGGCATGCCAGCGAGTTGCCCGAGGCCGAGCGCAATCGTTGGGACGACGGCCTGCATGGGTTGGATATCGGCGACGAACTGGTGCACCTGCGCATGTGCCTGGCGGTCGCCCAGGTGCGCTTGGGCGAGGCCGAGCGCCAGTATTTGCAGCAGGTGCAGGCGGTGCTTGCCAGCGGCCCGGGGCCAGGGCGCGGCGATCGCTTGAACGCTGCGAGTGATCAATTCATCGCGGCCCTGCGCCAACAGCCGGCTGATGACCCGCTGCGGCTGGCGATTGGCGCGGTGCTGCAGTTGCGCAACAGTTGGAGCAAATGGTGCCGTTGGCAGGAGCAAAGCCATGGGTTTGCGTGAGTGGGCGTTGGGCGGTGTGCTGCTCAGCCCCTTTCTGATTTACACGATCATGGCCTTGGTGCTGACCGGCCTTGCACGCTTGCTGGTGCATGCAACGCCATTGCGCCACTGGATCTGGCATGAAGCGTTGTTCGATGCGGCGCTGTTCGTTTGTATTCTGTTCCTGGTGGTACGCCTGCTGGGGCCTTTGTAAGGAGTAAGTCCATGCGTTCAGCCGTACGGGTGCTGGTCACCTTGTCTGTCGTGGTGCTGGCCGTGTTCGCCGGTTATCAACTGTGGCAGTACTACATGCTCACGCCTTGGACGCGGGATGCGCGGGTGCGCGCCGACGTGGTGGTGATCGCCCCTGACGTGTCGGGCTGGGTGAGCCGGTTGAGCGTGCATGACAACCAGCAGGTGAAGGCCGGTGAACTGCTGCTGACCATCGACCGTGAGCGATTCCAGGCGGCCTTCGACCAGGCCAGCGCGGTGGTCGAGACCCGCACCCAGCAACTGCGCCTGCGTGAGCGCGAAGCTGCGCGGCGCACGGCACTGGGCCCGGAAGCGATCAGTGCCGAGCTGCGTGAGAACGCGCAGATCAACGCCGCCGTGGCGCGGGGTGAATTGCATGAGGCCGAGGCGCAGTTGAAGGTGGCCAAAATCAACCTGGCCCGCAGTGAAGTGCGCGCGCCGCGCGGCGGGCATATCACCAATCTGCGCCTTGCCGAGGGCAACTACGTCAACAGCGGGCAAGCGGTGATGGCGCTGGTGGACGACGCCACCTTCTATATCCAAGCGTATTTCGAGGAAACCAAATTGCCGCGCATCCGCGTGGGAGATCCGGTCAAGGTGTGGCTGATGGGGGCTGGCGAGTCGATGCCGGGCCAGGTCGAAAGCATCAGCCGTGGCATCACCGACCGCAACTCGACACCCGATGGGCAGTTGCTGCCGGAAGTCGAGCCGACCTTCAACTGGGTACGCCTGGCGCAGCGGATTCCGGTGCGCATTCGCCTGGAACGTATCCCTGAAGGTATCAACCTCAGCGCCGGTATGACTGCCAGTGTGCAGGTGCATGAACAACCGTGAAAAACCTTGGCGGCCGGCCGGTCAGATCGGGTAGGCTGAGCGCCTCGCGTTGCCCGTCAGAGGCAACCGTTTCCTGCCCAGCGTGCGTCACTTCCGAATTTTCTGTGAGGTAACGTCATGGCCATCTCTTCCCAGGACATCTGCAATGCCGCCGACCAACTCAAGGGTTTTGTCGGCTACCACGGCAAGCGCGCCACCCATATCGTGCGGTTTTCCGAAGACTCGTTCGGCATGGACGTGGCGGATGAGAGCATTACCCCGTGCAGCGAATTCGTCTGGCGCCCCGAGGGCGAGCAGCGCATGGCGCTGTGCCGGGAGCGGCTGGCGTTGTTGTTTGGCCAGCATGTGGATGATCGGCTCAATATCGGCGAGCCGCTGCGTCTTTACCTGAAACGCACCGACCTGCCAGAGATTATTGCCGAGCGTAGCGTCAGTCTGGGTAAGCCAGCCTGAGCGCGGCGGTCTCGGCGTGGGCCATGCTGACCTGATCCCGGCCTTGGTGCTTGGCGGCGTACAGGGCTTGGTCGGCTTCGAGCAACCAATGCTCAGGGGTGGGCAGGTGCGTGCTGAAGGCAGCAAGGCCGATGCTCAGGCTGATACGCAGCTCGGGCAGGTGCGGGTTGCGGTACGCGGCGACACGCTCGCGCAGGCGTTCCATGGCCAGGTAGGCCTGGGCCTCATCGGTATTGGGGAAAATCACGCAGAATTCATCGCCACCGTAGCGCCCGGCCTTGTCGTTCTGGCGCAGATTGCGCCGGAGTTCCTGGCTGAGCTGTAGCAGCGCGCAGTCACCGACGCCATGCCCATAGGTGTCGTTGATGGCCTTGAAGTGATCGATGTCGATCAGCGCTATCACTGCGGGGGCTTTCTGTTGCTGGCAAATACGGAATTTTTTCTCCAGCAGGTCTTTCCACGAGCCATGGTTGAGCAGCCCGGTGAGGCTGTCGGTGCGGCTGAGCGCGCCGAGGCGACGCTTGTGTTCGGCCAGTTGTATCGCCAGTTGGTAGCAGACCCAGCCCAATGCCAAGGGGTACAGCGTGAGCATTGGCAGGCTGGCATACACCTGCAATGACGTGGTGTGCAGCTCCAGGCCGGGGCCAAGCAGCGCCATGGACAGCAGTACACCGGCCACCTGGGCGAGCAGGCCGCGCACCAGCATCGGCCTGCCGCCCGCGGCGACGTTGTTCATGGTAACCATCGACAGGATGGTCAGGCTGGGCAGCGGGTTGAAATGCATGGTCGCCGCCCAGAACCCGGCTGCCACCGAATCAAGCTGCAGGTTGCGCAGTTCGGCTTGGTAGGGCATTGCCGACCTGCGTGCCCAGAAATACGCAATGTGCGGCCAGGCCAAGCCGTTGACGAGCATCAGCAGCCATACCCACTGCGGGGGATGCAGGGGCGCAACCGCAGCGGCGGCGGCGATCAGGCCGATCCCTTTGCCGATGATTCGGGGCCGGTAGATACGCCGGACAAACGAATGCCCTTTGCCGCTTTTATTGTCCGTCATGGTGATGTGTTCTTACGTGAGGCGGCATTTATCGCATGGGTTGCGTGAATATTGTCGAGCATTCACGCCCTTGCGAAAACTGGCCTTGCAAGCCAAATCACGGTTTATCGGGCACCTGGGCTGCATCAGGCGGGTTTTTCTGTTCGCGCTGGCGCTCTTGCAGCAGTTTGGATGGTGGCTTGCCGCTGTCGCTGCGCACCTGCGCGTGGCTGATCAGGGCAAAGATGAAGCTGCCACCAATGATGTTGCCGGCCAGGGTGGGCAGGGCAAAGTCCATAAGGAATGCGCCCCAGGTTTCGTCACCGGCCCACACTAGGTAAGACACCTCCAGCGAGCCCACTACTATATGCGTGAAGTCGCCGAGGGCCATCAGGTAGGTGATGACCAGGATGATCCAGATCTTGGCGTGCTCCATGGAGGGGATCATCCACACCATGGTTGCGATCATCCAGCCTGAGACGATCCCTTTGGCGAACATCTGGCTGATGTCGTTTTCCATGACCTTGCGGCCTACCTCGAGGAAGGCAACGTCGGTCTTGCTGTCGAATATCGGCAGCTCCAGCATCACCCATGCCACCAGCAGGGTGCCGGCCAGGTTGCCAAGCAGCACGATACCCCACAGCCGCAACAGTCGGCCGAGGTTGGCCAGGGTCGGCGTGGTCATGACCGGCAGCACTGCGGTCAGGGTGTTTTCGGTGAACAACTGCTGGCGGGCCAGGATCACCCCAAGAAAACCCGCGCTGTAACCCAGGCTTGCAATCACCTGGGCCCCGTCGCCTTGGGGCAGGCGCGCATAGAACAAACCCATTGCCATTAATGACAGGCCCATGGTCAGGCCGGCGGCGAGCGCTGACCACCATAATGCTGCCAGCGTGCGTTCGAGTTCCTGGTCGCCCTGCAGGCGAATGATCTCGTGCAGCACGGCTGCCCGCGGGGGTTGGTTGTGGTTGACTTCCTGCTGTTCGTCCGGCGACAGCCCTGGGGTCTTGTCGCTGTGCGTATCGCTCATGGCCATTGCGCTCCGCTGGTGGTTTATCTACAGAGCGGGGGCGTGGCAAATAGTTGCCTGGTGCCCGGCGAAATGGCGCCCGAAAACTTTTTTAGATCAGGGTGTTGACTCTGATTTCAAACGGCGTATTATTCGCCTCCTCGCAGCGTTGAACGCAACGAGGCAAGCGGTAAGTTGTTGAGGTTGAAGGTGTTTTGTTTAAACAGCTTCGAAAAGAACTTCAAAATAAACGCTTGACAGCAGATGAGGAAAGCGTAGAATGCGCGCCTCGGTTGAGATGAAAAGCTCTTAACCAACCGCTCTTTAACAAATTGAATCAAGCAATTCGTGTGGGTGCTTGTGAGTACGGTTTGATA
>NZ_JABWRG010000084.1:0-22522 GCF_014268825.1 Pseudomonas sp. SWRI51
CTCCCACAGGGATCCGAGCCAAGCATCAATATCTTGGCAGGCACAGTTTCTGTGGGAGCTGGCGACAGCCTGCGATGGGGCCCGCAAGGCCCACAAAAAAGGCCGCACCCTTAACCAGGTGCGGCCTTTTCATTTCAATGGCAGCAAGCGTGCCCCGCAATCAGCTATCCAGCGCAACGCGCCCGGCAGCGCCGCGCTTGCGGTGCAGCAGCAACCCAGTCGCCACCACCGCAATGCTCAACAGCGCCGTGGCAATGATCTCGGCCCGGTGGTCCTCACGCAGCCCCATCACCACCAGCACGGCAATGATGAAGGCAATGGTCGCCCAGGTCAGGCCAGGGAACAGCCACATCTTGAACGAGATCTTCTCGCCACGCGCCTCACGCTGAGCACGCATGCGCAGCTGCGAAACCGCGATCACCAGGTACACCAGCAACGCGATGGCGCCGGAGCTGGCCAGCAGGAACTCGAACACCGCAGCCGGGGCCACAAAGTTGGCAAACACGGTGAGGAAGGCCGCCGCAGTCGACAGCATCACCGCCCAGTGCGGGGTGCCCGCCTTGGTGGTGCGCTGGGCCACAGCCGGCGCATCACCACGCTTGCTCAGCGAGAACAGCATGCGCGACGAGGTGTACAGCGCCGAGTTCAGGCAGCTGGTCACGGCAATCAACACCACGATATCGACAATCAACTTGGCATTCGGCACGCCGATCAGGCTCAGCACGGTCTGGTAGGAGCCCTTCTCGGCCAGCGTCGGGTCGTTCCACGGCACCATGGCCACCACCAGGAAGATCGACACCAGGTAGAACAGGCAGATACGCCAGATCACCGAGTTGGTCGCCTTGCTGATCTGCTTGCCGGGGTTCTTCGATTCGGCGGCAGCGATGGTGACGATTTCGGTACCCATGAACGAGAACATGGTGGTCAGCATGGCCGCCAGCACCGCGCCCAGGCCGTTGGGCATGAAGCCCTGGGTATCGAACAGGTGGCTGACACCGCTCACCTGGCTACCCGGCACCATGCCGAACATGGCCGCGCAACCGACAACGATGAAGCCGATGATCGCCAGCACCTTGAGCAGGGCGAACCAGAACTCGAACTCGCCGTAGTTCTTCACGCTGAACAGGTTGGTCACCGTCAGCACCAGGGTGATGACCAGCGAGAACGCCCACAGGTCTACAGCCGGGAACCAGGCATGCAGAATGGCCGCCGCGGCATTGGCCTCAAGCGGGATGACCAGCACCCAGAACCACCAGTACAGCCAGCCGATGGTAAAGCCGGCCCAACGCCCGATGGCGCGGTCGGCATAGGTGGAAAACGAACCGGTGTCAGGCGAGGCGACCGCCATTTCGCCGAGCATGCGCATCACCAGCACCACCAAGGTACCGGCGGCGGCATAGGCCAACAGCACAGCAGGGCCGGCGGCAGCGATGGCGTGGCCGGAGCCGACGAACAAGCCGGCGCCGATCACGCCTGCGATGGACAGCATGGTCACATGCCGTGGTTTGAGCCCCTGAGCGAGGTCATTGGAATTGTTACCGCTCATAAAACTACCTTTGTAAGGAGTGGACTACCCGAATGAAAGGAAAACGAAGCGAGCCTGTAGGCACCGCCGCATTCGGCCTGTGGTTACTGGCAATAACTGCGCCACTCATCATCCAGGCGATTCAGAAACCCCTTACAGCCACGGCTGCCGGGGGCTCGCAGGCATCGCGCCAAACCCTGGCCGAATAATCGCCAACCCCCATGCCAACTCTGGATTACTGAAATACTCACTTACAAACGCACCAAAGGTGCTCCTCGGTAACACCTTCGCACCAAGGCAATGCGTTTGAGTGCAACCCGAGGTACAACCTATGCACGGGCATCACACGTTTTTTTGTAGGAGCGGCCTTGTGTCGCTAAAGGGCTGCGCAGCAGCCCCGGCTATCCTGGATGACGCCAAGATTTTTGGGGCCGCTACGCAGCCCTTTCGCGACACAAGGCCGCTCCTACAGCGAGAACGCGCCGCTGGGGCGCATCTGGATAAGCCAAAAGCGCTTCCCTGCTCCGGCCAAAACTGGCACCATCGCGCCTTTTTTCATCAAGGCTCCGCTGCTGGGCAAAACGCTATTGCGGACATCCTCGCGACAGTCCACTGCAACGATGCGACAAACTGCCCCAGCGACTACCGAAGCCCCTTGCGACCTGGTTGGCCGCCGTTGTGCCGCTATGCTAGCTTGGCGTCCGCCAGGAAGGCCGCCAACAGCTGGGAACGCACCCGAATACATGAGGACCGCACATGGCCCAGGCCACGCCCGCGCTTGAAATCCGCAACCTGCACAAACGCTACGGCGAGCAGGAAATTCTCAAGGGCATTTCGCTGACCGCACGCGACGGTGACGTGATCTCCATCCTCGGCTCGTCCGGCTCGGGCAAGTCCACCCTGCTGCGCTGCATCAACTTGCTGGAGCATCCGCACCAAGGCGAGATCCTCGTCGCCGGTGAAGCCCTCAAGCTCAAGGCGCAGAAAAACGGCGACCTGATCGCCGCCGACAACCGCCAGATCAACCGCCTGCGCAGCGAAATCGGCTTTGTCTTCCAGAATTTCAACCTGTGGCCGCACATGACGGTGCTCGACAACATCATCGAGGCGCCACGCCGGGTGCTTGGCCTGAGCAAGGCCGAGGCCATCGAGCATGCCGAAGCGCTGCTCAACAAGGTCGGCATTTTCGAACGCCGCCACGCCTACCCCGCACAGCTTTCCGGTGGCCAGCAGCAACGCGCCGCCATTGCCCGTACACTGGCCATGAAACCCAAGGTAATCCTGTTCGATGAGCCAACTTCGGCGCTCGACCCGGAAATGGTCCAGGAAGTGCTTAATGTCATCCGCGCGCTCGCCGACGAAGGTCGGACCATGCTGCTGGTGACCCACGAGATGAACTTCGCCCGCCAGGTGTCCAGTGAAGTGGTGTTTCTGCACCAGGGCCTGGTCGAAGAGCAGGGATCGCCGCAACAGGTGTTCGAAAACCCGACCTCGGCGCGTTGCAAGCAATTCATGTCCAGCCACCGCTAACGGAGCAATACATGCAGACTTACAAGAAGTTTCTCCTGGCAGCTGCTGCCACGCTGGTGATGTCGGCCAACGCCATGGCCGCAGAAAAACTGCGCATGGGTATCGAAGCCGCCTACCCACCGTTCAACAACAAGGATGCCAGCGGCCAGGTCGTCGGCTTCGACAAGGACATCGGCGACGCCCTGTGCGCCAAGATGAAAGTCGAATGCTCGGTGGTCACCTCTGACTGGGACGGCATCATCCCGGCCCTGAACGCCAAGAAGTTCGACTTCCTGGTGTCGTCGCTGTCGATCACCGACGAGCGCAAGCAGGCCGTCGAGTTCACCGACCCCTACTACTCCAACAAGCTGCAGTTCATCGCCCCGAAAAACGTCGACTTCAAAACCGACAAAGCGTGGCTCAAGGGCAAGGTCATCGGCACCCAGCGCGCCACCCTGGCCGGTACCTACCTTGAAGACAACTACCCTGATGTCGAAGTGAAGCTGTACGACACTCAGGAAAACGCCTACCTCGACCTGGTCTCCGGCCGCATCGACGGCATCCTGGCCGACAAGTACGTGCAGTACGAGTGGCTCAAGAGCAAGGACGGCATGAACTTCGAGTTCAAAGGCGAGCCTGTGCTGGACAGCGACAAGATCGGCATCGCCGTGCGCAAGGGTGACACCAAGCTGCGCGACGAACTGAACAAGGCCCTGGCCGAAATCAAGGCCGACGGCACGTACAAGAAGATCAACGACAAGTACTTCCCGTTCAGCATCGAATGATTCACCTCGACCGGTACCGCCTTGCGCGGTGCCGGTCCCTTGAACACAGCAGCCCATGAATATCGACCTGCACGGATTCGGTCCGGCCATGATGGCCGGCACCCTGATGACCGTAAAACTGGCGCTTTGCGCCTTGCTGCTGGGGCTGGCCCTGGGCCTGCTCGGCGCATTGGCCAAGACCTCCCCGATCAAGCCGCTACGCTGGCTTGGCGGCACGTATTCGACATTGGTGCGCGGCGTACCCGAACTGCTTTGGGTGCTGCTCATCTATTTCGGCACCGTCGGGCTGATGAGCAGCCTGGGCGATGCCCTGAACATGCCTGGCCTTGAACTCAGCGCCTTTGCCGCCGGGGTGATCGCCCTGGGGTTGTGCTTCGGCGCCTACGCCACCGAAGTGTTCCGTGGCGCGATCCTGGCCATCCCCAAGGGCCACCGTGAAGCGGGCCTGGCCCTGGGCCTGTCCAAAGGCCGCATCCTGTCACGGATCATCCTGCCGCAGATGTGGCGCATGGCCCTGCCGGGCCTGGGCAACCTGTTCATGATCCTGATGAAGGACACCGCGCTGGTGTCGGTGATCGGCCTTGAAGAAATCATGCGCCACGCGCAAATCGGCGTGACCGTCACCAAGGCGCCGTTCACGTTCTATGCAGTGGCCGCCTGTATCTACCTGGCCCTGACCGTGATCGCCATGACTGGCATGCACTTGCTGGAAAAGCGCGCCGCTCGCGGCTTCGTGAGGGCCGAATAAATGAATTGGGAAGTCATCATCAAGTGGCTGCCACGCCTGGCCCAGGGCGCGACCCTGACGCTGGAGCTGGTCGCCATTGCCGTCGTTGCCGGGCTGATCATCGCCATCCCGCTGGGCATCGCCCGTTCGTCGCGGCGCTGGTACGTGCGCGCGCTGCCGTTCAGCTACATCTTCTTCTTCCGCGGCACGCCGCTGCTGGTGCAGCTGTTCCTGGTCTACTACGGCCTGGCCCAGTTCGACGCGGTGCGCGCAAGCTCGCTGTGGCCGTACCTGCGCGACCCGTTCTGGTGCACCGTGCTGACCATGACCCTGCACACCGCCGCGTATATCGCCGAGATTCTGCGCGGCGCCCTGCAGGCGATCCCCCAGGGTGAAATCGAGGCGGCGCGGGCGCTGGGCATGTCCCGTACCAAGGCGCTGATCTACATCATGCTGCCGCGCGCGGCGCGCATCGGCCTGCCGGCCTACAGCAACGAAGTGATCCTGATGCTCAAGGCCAGCGCCCTGGCCAGCACCGTGACGCTGCTGGAGCTGACCGGCATGGCCCGCACCATCATCGCCCGCACCTACCTGCCGGTGGAGATCTTCTTTGCCGCCGGGGTGTTCTACCTGCTGATCTCGTTCGTGCTGGTGCAAGCCTTCAAGCTGCTCGAACGCTGGCTGCGAGTAGACGCCAGCCAAGGCCGCTGAGGCCTGAACCCAGCGCCCGTCAAAGGGCGCCCTACAAAGCCTGCGCCCAGCCACTATAGTGATGCCAGACGCGGGCTTTGTGGGAGATCACCCAGCCCTTCCGGGCTGCGCTGTCACGCAGAGAACTGGGCAGCGTGGGAGCGGGCTTGCCCCGCGATGCGTTCAAACCTGCACTACCCAACCTCACACCCCACGGCGCCCCATGCCCCACCTCCAAACCCAAGACCTGCTCCCCCGCTTCCAAGCCCTGGACCAGTTCCTCTGCGCCCACCAGCACCTCTGGCGCCCACGCCCTTTCACTGCCCTAAGCCTCCCGTGGGAAGCCGAACACTCAGAGCTGTCCACCTGGCTACGCCAACGCACCCTGCAACAAGCCGAAGCCGCAGACCCAACAGGCGCCCCCACCCCCTTCGCCCAACTGGCCGCCCAAGCCGAGCAGCTATCCCACGTCAGCGAACTCCCCGACGCCGGTCTGCACCCCGCCAACCATCGCCTGGACGTCAACGTCCCCGGCCGCAAATGGCAACAGATCGAAGCCTTCAGCCGCCGCCTGGCCTTCGCCCACCCCGCCCAGCACTGGCTGGACTGGTGCTCCGGCAAAGGCCACCTCGGCCGCCGCCTGCTACAGCCCAGCCAGCACCTGACCTGCCTGGAATACGACCCCGAGCTGGTCCAAGCCGGCCAGGCCCTGAGCGACCATCACCACGTGCCCGCCACCCATATTCAGCAAGACGTGATGGCCGCAAGCAGCGCCGACCACCTGGGCCAGCACACCAGCGCAGTCGCCCTGCACGCCTGCGGCGACCTGCACGTGCGCCTGCTGCAACTGGCCAGCCAGCGCGGCTGCCGCCAACTGGCCATCGCGCCCTGCTGCTACAACCGCATCGCCGGCGACAGCTACCAGCCGCTGTCCAGCGCCGCCCAGGCATCCAGCCTGCGCCTGAGCAAAGACGACCTCGGCCTGCCGCTGAGCGAAACCGTCACCTCCGGCGCCCGCGCCCGCCGCCAGCGCGACACCTCGATGGCCCGGCGCCTGGGCTTCGACCTGCTGCAACGCCAGCAACGCGGCAGCGACAGCTACCTGCCCACCCCATCGCTGCCCGTCAGCTGGCTGGAAAAACCCTTCGAACACTATTGCCGCGACCTTGCCGAACTACGCCAGGTCGAACTGCACGGCCCCCCCGACTGGCAAGCTCTGGAAGCCGCCGGCTGGCAACGCCTGGCCGAAGTCCGCAACCTGGAGCGCGTCCGCAACCTGTTCCGCCGCCCCCTGGAACTGTGGCTGGTGCTCGACCGCGCACTGTTCATGCAGCAAAACGGCTACGCCGTGCACGTAGGACTTTTCTGTGATTACCCGCTGACTCCGCGCAACCTGATGTTGCTGGCCGAACGCGACACAGGGTCGCAGGGCGCTTGAAAACCTGTGGATAAGTCTGTGAACAAGCTTGTGATGAAAATCGTCACACGTTGGACCCAGTCGCTATTTAAAGCCCGGTGCTTATTCCGCCACACCCTTTAAAACCAGCAAAAACAGGCCTTTGCGCAAAGACCGGTGGTACGCCCACCCGGCATGCCTTTCGCGCACAACGCCGATGCCAATTGTGCATAAGCTTTCCGACCCGCCACGCCAACCCCCGCCCAGCAAGCAGCAAAACCGCCAGAATCACGCACCGCCTGGCAGCTTTCCGAAACAATGCATATCATTAGGCCACTACCAAAACTGCAGCCACGGCGCAGCGAACGGTGTATTATCGCCGCCCCCTGCCCAGACGATCCCCCACAGCGCGCCCAATGCGTGTTGGAAGGACCGTGAACGGCAGCCGCCTGCTGGCCAGCAATGGAAACGGGAAACCCGTCACAGCAGGCGCGTGCCGCGCTACCGTTAGCCCGGCACCGACAGTTAAAATCGCGCCCCCGGCCAAGCAGTGCTTCAGGCCCGCGGCAAAAAACCGCGTATTTGAATACAGACCCTGGAACGGATTCGAACATCGTGAACAACGCCAAGCCTTTCGCCTTGCTGACCCTCGCCCTGGCCCTGACCGGCTGCGCCAGTAGCGCCCCGCCCGCCAAGCCAGCGTCCCTGGACTGGAACACCCCCGGCATGCAACTGGGCGGCGACCGCGGCCTGCCGCTGCACGCCGACAGCCCCTGCCGCAAGCGTGGCTGCGACAATGACAAGCTGTTTTTCAACCCTGGCAAATCCGAACCAGGCATCAACACCATCCACCGCGGCTGGTAGGAATTTTCTCCTTTTGCCTCGGTGACTTAGGGCGAAGTGGATTGTTTGCACGATGGGGTTTACACGGGTGAATCCATCGCTATAATGACGCCCCTGTGCCGGTATAGCTCAGATGGTAGAGCAACTGACTTGTAATCAGTAGGTCCCGGGTTCGATTCCTGGTGCCGGCACCATTCAAGGTTCCATAGAAAGCTTTCAAAATCTCTGGAACCCCCGGAAAACCCGCCTTTTGGCGGGTTTTTTCGTTTTAGCGTTCCGTCGGATTCCGGGGGTAGCCAGCGCTAATAAGGGTAGTTTTAAGGATAGAGGTCCGTTTCGATATCGGAGACTACCCTTATGGCCCGCACCACTGCCCCGCTTACCGACACCGCCTGTCGCACGGCAAAGCCCAGAGAGCGCGAGTACAAGCTCTTCGACGGCGACGGTCTTTACCTGCTTGTGCAACCCAACGGCCGCAAAGGCTGGCGACTCAGGTACGTGAAACCCGATGGCCGCGAAGGCCTGACCGCTCTTGGCAGCTATCCGGTGGTCGGGCTGGGCGACGCACGCCGCAAGCGCTTCGAGATCAAGCAGCAGCTCGCCAACGGCATAGATCCCATCCAGTACAAGCAACAAACCAAGACCCAGGCCGTGATCAACGGCCGCACCTTCGAAAGCGTTGCGCTCGACTGGTATGCGAGCATGGTGCCGAAGTGGGCGCCCGGCCACGCCAAGACTGTGCTCAGCCGATTGAAGACTCACGTATTCCCTTTGCTTGGTGCCAGGGCAATCGTTGAGCTGGACACCCACGACCTCATGCAGCCACTGGAAGCCGTGACGAAGCGCGGCACCATCGACGTGGCGCTCAGGATCAAGAACTACCTGCAAAGCATCATGCGCGAGGCCAAACGACTGCGACTGATCACAGCGAACCCGGCTCACGACCTCGATGGCTCGATCAAGACACCACGGGTAACTCACCGGCCCGCACTACCCCTATCGCGACTCCCAGAACTATTGGCTTGCATCGAGGACTACAGAGGTCGCCCGCTCACGCGCCTCACGGTGATGCTGTCGTTGCATGTATTCGTACGCTCCAGCGAACTGCGCTTCGCCCGTTGGAATGAGTTCGACCTCAAGCGCGGAATTTGGGAGATCCCAGACACCCGCCCGGCGCTGGACGGAGTGCCCTTCTCCACAAGGGGTACGAAGATGGCCGGGGACATCCACGTTGTACCCTTATCGCCGCAAGCAGTGGCTTTGCTTGAGCAGATCCACGCGATCACCGGCAAATTCGACCTGGTGTTCGCGGGGGATGCCAAACCTTGGAAGCCGATGTCCGAGAACACAGTGAATGCCGCGCTCAGGACGATGGGCTACGACACCAAGGTGGATATCTGCGGCCACGGGTTCCGCGCCATGGCGTGCAGTGCGCTGGTCGAGTCTGGCCTATGGTCGGAGACGGCTATCGAACGGCAGATGAGCCACAAGGAACGCAACAACGTGCGCGCCGCTTATACCCACAAGGCCGAGTTCCTCGAAGAACGCCGGATGATCATGACCTGGTGGAGCCGGTTTCTGGAGGCGAACCGCGAGGACCATGTAACGCCGCATGAGTTTGCCAAGCAGACGGGCGAGAACGTCACGCGCCTTCGCAGTGCCAAGAGGACCGAGTAACCCGCCGCACCACCACCTCAACTCGCTGTGAAGTTACCCACAGCACCCCATGAAGCTCCTCCGCGCGGGTGCTTTCAAACGGGGCTCCAAAACCGCCCCGTTTGAAAGGACCATAATTAAGAAAAATTGCTGGCACAGCGTACGTCTGTGGAAAACCACTGATGTCCACGGAGGATAGTTTTATCCACAGGCGCTAAATCCCTGATATCGCGCTGCTTGACGAATATTGTCCACAAGCGTAGACCGGGGAGTCGCAAGAGCTGTCGATGACAGCACCCCAGGTGGCCCGAACCTTAGGTGCCCTCGCTCCCGGACGTAAGGAGCCGCCAGTCCCGCGTTAGAGGACATCCCCCACAGGTCGCAGGGGCCTTGATCCCTGATAACACTGAGCATTCTTGGCGGGATGACGTGGGGGCATATTTCTCCTATGTGATCTAGGCTACTTCAACACGGCAGTCATGCTCCATTAGATCGGATTTTGCACTCAACCCTCCGTGACATAAACGGGACAAGGAGGGATTGAGTGCCCAACCGTCATCAATCACGGTGCTTTTTTTTATCACGCTGATAATGTCATACTGACAGCACTCCCTTTAAGCCCACCGGATGGGGCAGAAAATGGCATATCGATTCGCAGTGGATAGCGTAGTCGTGATGACAATAGTTTCAGCGATCATAGAAGCGCTCTATCAAGCCTGCCGAATGCTTGAATTTTTCGAATACGCCTTGCTGAACCGTTTAGTCCGCACTGAGCGTAATCAGAAGGCTTCGTTCCGCACCATATCATACTGCTGCAGGCAAGTTCTCTAAAACAAGCTTACAAATATTAGACTAAAGCCATAGAGGCTCTATTAGGAAACTCAAAACCTTTCGAGCCATTGACAGTATAAAACCCGCTTTGTAAACAGGAAAAAAATGGCTCCTTCAGTAAAAATCTTTATCAGCTACAGCCATGAAGATCAAGAATTTCACGATAACCTTGTAAAATATCTAACCAATATGCAACGACAAGGTGAAATATCTACATGGACAGATAGGAAAATTACTGGAGGCAGTTCATGGCGAAATGAAATCGATAAAAACCTTGAGGCCGCAGATATTGTTTTACTGTTGGTTAGCCCTGATTTCATCTATTCCGAATACTGCTACGACAAAGAGATGGGTACAGCACTGGAGAGACATAAGTCAAAGCTCGCCAGAGTAATTCCGGTATACATCCGTGTCACAGATGTAAAAGGCTCAATTATAGAAGAGCTGCAAGGATTACCTACAGATAGAACACCTGTAAGCAAATGGCAAGATAAAGATGAAGCGTGGAAAAATGTAGTCGAAGGTTTACGTTCAGCAATCGCCGAATACTCAGAGGCTAGGCCGATGAATGAATTAGTGACTAAGATTGACACAAAACCCGACTTCTCAGAACCCCATGAGCTTTGGCTAGACGATACAGAAGTTACATTAGCGCACCGTGTTGTAGATAAGGTTAAGCTCAGCAAAATATACGTAGCACCTGACCTTCTTGTTGTTAATAAGAATTTCACCAGCAAAATCAGAAGAAGCATAAACGCAAACAGCTTAATTAAAGATTCAGAATTATCTATTGTTGTCGGGGAAGAGCAAGCGGGGAAAACCTCTCTTGCAAAATTTCTATGCCGTCAAATTTATGAATCGGGCCGTCTAGCCGTTTATATAAATGGCTGCGAGGTGCGCTCTGCCAACATCAGCGCACTCATTGAGAAGCGCTTAGGCGAACAGTACACACTTACAGGCCAACTCAAAGAGTTTTTGGCACAAAACATCACCATAATTATCGACGATATACATCTACACGGCCTAAACAAGAAATACTTCGACCAGCTAGTCTCCTCTTTGAAGTCTACATACTCTACGTTAGTATTTTTTGCTAAAGACACATTTAGATACGTAATGCCAGATCACGAAGAGCTGGAAATTTTTGATATCTACCAAATAAATGATTTCGGAAATTTCAAACGCGCCAAACTTATCGAGCGATGGGTCTCACTGGGTGTCGAGGAATCTCTGGATGAAGCAGAGATGTACAAAGAATGCGACGAAATAACTACAAAAATAAACTGAATTATACGAAAGAAGCTCATCCCATCGAAGCCCATCTTTATTCTATCTATACTTCAAATGCTTGAAGCTTATACATCGCAACGCCTGGACATGACATCACATGGCCACTGCTATCAAAGCTTAGTTTATCAGGCGCTAGAAAGGATAGACATTAAGCAAAAAGAAATAGATAAATACATGAATGTAATGACTGAGCTCGCATGGGCTCAGTACAAGAATGAAGGAAAAGCCTTCACGACAAACGCCCTAGCGGAGTTTTATGATGGCTACGCGCAAGAGTATTTAAGCGTCGACCGCACCAAAGTGACTGAAGACCTCCATAAATGTAACATTTTATCCTCTAAGGAAAATCTAGTTTCATTTAAATATCCATACATATACTACTTCTTCGCAGCAAAAAAAATAGCTGACTCTTTCAGCAAAAGCGAACTTATAAAAACAGAGATTAAGAAGCTTCTAGAAGGCCTGCATCGGGAAGACTACGCGAACATCATAATTTTTATCACTCATCATACAAAGGAAAGCTGGATCCTAGATGAGATAGAAATGTGCCTAATGCAGTTATTCAGCGATCACAGGCCGGCGACATTACAAGCTCAGGACACCGCATTCCTTGAAGAGTTTCTAAAAGAAATTCCAAAATTGGTGATTGAGGAAAGAAAAATCCAGGAAGAACGGGAAAAGCATCAACATTCATTAGAGGCTGAACAAGAAAACGAGATTGATATAACAGGCCCTCAACCTGAGGATCGCGATGGTAATAGTCTGTTTGCAAACATCAATAAGGTTTTCAAAGGTTCGGAACTCATTGGGCAGATTGTACGAAACCGTCATGCATCTCTCAACAAATCGGAACTGTCGACTCTACTAAAAGAGTCATACAATTGCGGACTGAGATTCCTGCAATTCTTCCTAGACATATCAGACATCGCAAAAGAAGAGGTAATACAAACAATTGCACAGCAAATTCGAGAAAATCCATCCCAAACTAATCTTGCAATTGAGAAGGAAGCACGAGGCGCATTTCTTCTCTTTACATACAGTGCCATCTATGCAGTGGTAAGAAAAATTGCTAGTTCTACAGGCTGTGTAGAAGCAGAAGAGATTTACCGCGCCATCGAATCAGAAACACCAACACCGGCTATCAAACTTATAAACCAAGCGATTGAATTAGATTTCCACAAAAAAGTTGATCATGAGACGCTCGAACGATTGGCAAATGAATTCAAAGGCAATATAGTCTGCGATCGAATATTGAAAGAAATTGTGATCCAGCACATATACATGTTCCCGGTTGAGTATCGAGATAAGCAAAAAATTTCTTCTTATCTGAGCCTCCCTATGGAAAAGCTGCAACTGCAAGATCTCGACAAAAGATCCAAGATGCTGGACAACAAAAAATGAGCATAGCATTTAATCCCCAATACCCTGCCATTCACAAGCAAGCCAGTAAAAGCTCATTTTTATACCAAAGGGCAAGCCGCGCCCTGTTAATAGCTAACCTAATTATTTTAGTCACAGCAGCAGGCGTTGATAGTTTTAAAATAGAGTGGCTGACCGGCATATATCCTAAGACCATTCTTTTATCACTAAGTATCTTACTGGCGATAATCACAAAAAAACTCTCACTCGAAGAAAAGTGGTATGCCGCAAGATCCCTATCAGAAACAGTTAAAAGTCTAGTATGGCGCTACACAATGAATGCGGCCCCTTTTAATAACTCTGGTGCGGGGCACCATCTTTTGCTACGGGAGCGTTTAGAGGCAGCATGCCTTGAAAGTAACAACCTAATTGGTTCGCGCAGATTCCATCTAGACGAAAATGATCCTTTACTCTCAAGCGTCAGTCATGCTGAACACATAGCGGCGGACAAATTCACCACCTACATCAAAAACAGGCTCAACACCCAACTTAAATGGTATTCAGAAAAAGCAAAGCATAACGCCTTGATGTCTAAAGTCTTTTTTTCAGCATTTCTTATCTGTAATATACTTGCAGTTTCCTGCTCTGCTTGGCAAGAGACTGAGACTAGTTCCACACTACCAATTACCGGCTTACTTATTGCGCTTTCAACAGCTCTCATTGGCTGGATCGAGTCGAAAAAATACAGCGAGCTTGCCGCAGCCTATTCACTAACTCACAGTGAAATCGAGCTTCTACACTCAGACATTCATGACATTTCCAAACAAGAAAGTCTTTCTGCTTTTGTCAATGATGCAGAGTCGTTATTTTCACGTGAACATACTCAATGGGCGGCTAAACGTGGATATACAACAAAAATTTAAGTTCCAGCTTACTTCGTGCAGTGACCATGCCCCGAATTGTTCACGGGATAGTTAAAGAGATAGCATTATTTTCATTGCGCAGAAAAAGTCATAACTATCAAACAATTAGAAGCAGCTTCGACTCCTGATGCCGTACCATAATAGAGCGAGAATCCTCACCGAAAGGATGGCCTTTTGGGTTTACCTGCGAGGTGAAATGCATATGGCTAATCCCCCACGCCTCAGACCAGGCATAGAGCATTCAGCGTTGGCGCTATCAAAGGCGTTCCGGCGCTACCCCAAGGCCTGGTTCGCCTTCCGCTTATTTTCGATGTTCCCCACAAACTGCTGTGAGTTCGCCAGCTTGCTTCTAGCATGGTTTCTGCATGAGGAGCACCAGTGCACTAACCTACAGCTGGTGACAGGCGAGCTTAAAGAGGACAGTGAACATCGGCACGTCTGGCTGAGCCTCGAAGGGCAAAACATCGATATTACCGCTGACCAATTCGATGCCGGGCTGCCAGCGTTACTGGTAACCCGAACCGGTGGATGGCACAGCAGATACTCGGTGATTAGCGTCGAGTCATTCGATATAGGCTTTTACGAGCACTATCACGACGATGTGCGGGAAGACATCGTTGATGACTATCGCGCCATCGCCCACCTCGCACGCGAAAGCAGAAGCGGAAATTGGTGACACACGTCCCGGTTATGACGGCGTAGTCAGGTACAGCCAGTTAGCGTCCAGCGGCCCGCGCGATCACTCCCCTTGCGGTGGGTACCGACTCACCATCGTTTACTTTACGCAACCTGCATTTTTAATTGAGATGCCCTCCCCATGCGAGATGGTAGAGGGCCGAAAAGCTTCCGACCGATCAGTCACCCGGCTTATGCTTGTGGATGGGGAGAGTCGGGTGCTTCTTGTCATTGGGCGGGTTTACGTGGCGTCTGCGGTCGTCTTTTCCGTCTTCGCGCTTGGGCTTCGGACCAGGCTTGATATCAGTGAACATGAGAACTCCTGCAAGCATCGTGAATGTGGGCCTAAAACACGCTAGCACATGGCCACACATCTGTTGGTCGTGCGAGCTAGAGGGTTGACCCAGCTCAATAAAGCAGGGCGATCGTGAATGCCAAACGTTGGCTAATCGATGCGATGCGATTCCTGTTCCCAAATAGACCCAGCCAGGAATACGAACTGATACTTGATTACTAGGCCCCGACAACGCAATGTAAAGACCAACGTCATTACATCGACCCCTCTTCAAATGGCATCCATCAACATCCGTATCGACGACGACCTCAAAGCTCGCGCATACAAAGAACTGAAAAAGCTCGGCGTCACCCCCTCAGAGCTGATGCGCCAAGCGTTGCAGTACGTGGCTGAGCGCGGCCAGTTGCCCTTCAAGTGCGTGCTGATGACGGACGAGGACGAGGCGCTCCTCTCAACTGTCCGCAAGCGCCTCGCCAATCCCCAACGCGTGAAAGTCTCACTGGTTGACCTATGGACCTGAGGTTGATGCGCGCGCGTTGTTCACGCTCACGGTTGCCCACCGCAGGGCACGAACTCGTCCCCCCCAACCCACCCCAAAATCCAAAAACCCTGACCCACCCCCCCTCCCCCAACCCCACTCCTTGCCCTCCCTCAATAAACCCTTCGTTCATTGCGGTTATCCCTAAGCACGACGACTCCCGTCACTTTCGGAGATGCAGCATGAGTGAGCAATCAGGCCTGTCCCTAACCCGTCGCGGCATTCTTGCCGGTGGCGTGTTGCTGGGCGTCGGCAGCACGGTTATGGCCAGCGGGCTGGCACGGGCTGCGGCGCCGGATAACAAGCAGGCAAGCGTCGATATTGCGCAGATGGAGCGGGTCAAGGCAGACCTGGTCGCGCCGCCGCAAGTGCATGCACACACCCAGCGGGCGCCGGGGAAGCCGCGGATCGTCGAGTTTCGGATGGTCATCGAGGAGAAGGAGCTGGCGGTCGATAACGAAGGTGCCTACATCCATGCCATGACGTTCAACGGCTCGGTGCCGGGGCCGTTGCTGGTGGTGCATGAGGGGGACCAGGTGGAACTGACGCTGGTAAACCCGGCCAGCAACAGCATGATGCACAACATCGACTTTCACGCCTCCACCGGCGCCCTTGGCGGCGGGGAGTTGACCCATGTGCAGCCGGGGCAGCAGGTGAAGCTGCGTTTCAAGGCGGACCGGGCGGGGGTGTTCGTTTACCACTGTGCGCCGGGCGGGGTGATGATCCCGTGGCATGTGGTGTGTGGCATGAATGGCGCGATCATGGTGCTGCCGCGTGATGGGCTCAAGGATGATGCGGGGCGTGCGCTGCAGTACGACAAGGTGTGGTACATCGGCGAGCAGGACTACTACATCCCGCGTGATGCGGCGGGCAAGTTCAAGCGCTACCCGACGCCGATGGCGAGCTTTGGCGACATGCATCAACTGATGAAGGGGCTGGTGCCGTCCCATGTGGTGTTCAACGGTGCGGTGGGGGCGCTGACGGGCCAGCATGCGTTGACGGCGAACGTCGGCGAAACGGTGCTGATCGTGCATTCCCAGGCTAACCGTGACACGCGGCCGCACTTGATCGGCGGGCATGGCGATTATGTGTGGGCGTCGGGCAAGTTTGCCAATGCGCCGCAGCGCAACCTCGAAACGTGGTTCATCCCCGGGGGGGCGGCGGGGGCGGCGTTGTATACCTTCCGTCAGCCGGGGCTCTACACCTACCTCAACCACAACCTGATCGAAGCGGTGATGCTGGGCGCGGCGGCGCATGTTCAGGTGCAGGGGCAATGGGACGATGAGCTGATGAGCCAGCTCGAGGCGCCCGGCCCGATTCGTTGATGGGTTGACCTCGATCAAGCGCCTTGGCCATGGGCGGCATACCTTCAATACAGGCATCGGCTGCCAGGGAGCACCACGCATGGCCAAGAAATTCCCGCAAAACCCCGCCCACCCCGAGCGTATCTGCTGGGGCTGCGACCTGTACTGCCCGGCCAAGGCCATGGCCTGTGGCAACGGGTCGAGCCGCACCATGCACCCGGCCGAGCTGTTCGGCGAAGACTGGGACAGCTTCGGCGAGGCGCAGGAAACCGCGCTGGATGACAACCGCATCACGGTGCAACAGCCCGGCGGTTGAGCCCCCGGCGCAATGACGGCACCATGGCGGTCGCCCGTTTTTCAGCAAGGATCGCCCATGGACTTTTTCAAGAAGCTGTTCGGCTCGAAGCACGCTGAACCTGCCGCTGCGCCCGCGCCAGATGAACCCCCAATGAGCCCCACCGAAGCGGCCAACCAGGCTGCCCGTGAGGCGGGTTGTGCGCGCCTGGACCGCCATTGGCAGAGCGTGGGCGAGGTCGAGCAGGATGTGCTCGGCTATATGATCAGCCCAAGCCTGATGGGCGGCCCGCATTGGCCGTCGACCCGCCAGGCCTATCGTGTGGTGCACCGCGCTGGCGGCATTGTGCTGGCGACTGACGGCATGAGCGACCCGTTCGATGATGTCGATGGGGGCGGGAATGGTTTCGAGCTGGAGCTGTTCATTGAATCGCCGGACTTCCCCGAGCCGCTGCGCGGCGCGCGGGGTGATGTCAGCCCGTTCATGCGCACCTGGGCGTTCGATGTGTTGCGTACCGTGGCGGCGACAGTGGCCGATGCGGGTGGGATCGGGCCGCAGTTGGAGCGCTATGGGGTGCTTTCGCTGGAGTTGCCTGGGGTTAGCCAGTCGCCTTGCATGGGTGAGGAAGTCCCGGCGCATTTCATTAGTGCGGACGATGCGGTCGGGGTGCTGGTGGGTGGGCCGGCGCCGGACTTTGCGACGCGGCTGGACGATATGCCGCTATCGCCGGTGGCCTTGGTGCCGGTGGTGTTGATCACTGCAGCCGAGCTGGATTATGTGCGCTCGGGTGGGGGGCAGGCGCGGATGGATCTGGTGCAGCGGCTGCAGGAAGCCGGGCATGGGCATGTGAGCAGGCTTGGGCGCGAAAGCGTGGTGTGAGGGATGGCACCGGCTGCGCCGGTGTTCGCGGGGCAAGCCCGCTCCCACGCCGAGTTTTGGGGGGCACAGTCATGTGCAGGCCTGTCATGGCCTCATCGCAGGCTGTCGCCAGCTCCCACAGGAATCCGGGTCAGGCCTCGATATCGTGGTTGTGCGCGTTTTTTGTGGGAGCTGGCGGCAGCCTGCGATGAGGCCAGGGCAGGGTTGTACAAAACCATCGCGTCTGGCGCGGTCCGTGTAGGAGCGGCCTTGTGCCGCGAAAGGGCCGCAAAGCGGCCCCGGCGGTTTCACTCAGAACGTCGTGCTCAACGTCACCTCAAGGTTACGCGGGTCGCCATAAATCGCCCCGGCGTAGAACCCGTAACGGGTGTAGTAGTGCTTGTCGAACAGGTTGTTGGCGTTGAGGCTCACCGTGGTGTCGTCGGTCAGCTGGTACTTGGCCATGGCATTCCAGATGGCATACCCCGACCAGTTCACATCACTGGCGCTACGGCTGACGCCATTGGTCGGCTGCCCGGCTGGGCTGGACAGCGCGCGGATGTTGCTTTGCGCCGTCACACCCGTGCCCACGGTCAGGCGATCGAGCGGGCCGGACAAACGATAAGTCGTCGAGGCCTTGAACAAATGCGACGGGTCGCTGCGGCCATCGGCGTCGACACGGCGGAAGTGCAGGTAAGTGTAGCCGGCGTAAACATTCCAGTTAGGCGTCAGCGCGCCGGCCACTTCCAGGTCGATGCCGTCGGTTTCCTGGCCAGTACCAGCCTTGTAGGCGTCGGCGCCGGTTGGGGTGGACGCGCTGCCATCACGCACCGCCTTGCCGTCCTGTTGGGTCAGGAAGTACGCCGCCGATGCATTCAACCGGCCATCGAACCACGCACCCTTGATACCGCTTTCGTAGCTCTTGCCACGGATCGGCGCAACCTTGCTGCCGCTGCTGGTTTCCTGGGTCTGTGGGTTGAAGATGTCGGTGTAGCTGGCGTACAGCGAGTAGGTGTCGTTGAGGTCGTACACCGCGCCCAGGTAAGGGGTGACGATGCCGTTGTTCTGCTGGTTGCTGCGGGCACCGGTCAACGCCAGGGTGGTGGCCGAATAGTCCGTCACGCGCGCGCCGACGATCACCGACAGCGGGTCGGTAATGCTCAGGCGGGTGGCGGCGTACATGCCTTGCAGGCGGGTGGTGGTCTTGGTGTGGCGGCCGGTGCGCGAGGCCAGCAGGCGGTAGTCGTCGTCCACGCCGTTCTGCCAGTCGCTGATCGGCAAGCCGTTGTTGGCGCGGAACTGGCAGCCACGGGCGCCGGGGCGGGTGATGCCGTCGCCGACCATGGTGCAGTTGTATTCTGGCGACCAGGCCACGCTGCGGCTGTCGTTGTAGCCGACCATCGCCTGATGGGTGCGGCCAAACAGGGCGAACGGCCCCGACAGGTCGATCTGCGCCGATTGCTGGGTGGTGTCGGTCGAGCTGTGCAGGCCGTTGAGCACCGCGCCGCTGCCGTCGGGGTTCCAGTAGCCGCCATAGTTGCCGCCACTGGTGGAGTTGACCTTGGCCAGGCCGCGGTGGTTGAGCGCTTCGGTTTCGCTCTGGGCCAGCTTCAGGTCCAGGCTCCAGTCGTTGTCGAACTGGTGCGCCAGCGAGCCGAAGGTGGTACGCGTGACGGTTTCACCAAAGCTCCAGCTTGGCGCCACGTTGGTGCTGCGCGGCAGGTTGGTCTTGCTGCCGTCGGCGTACCAGATGGGGATGTTGGCACCCCAGCCGGCGCCGATCACCTTGCTGTATTCGTATTGGTAGCCGGCGCCCAGGGTGGTGGCGTCGTCAAGGTCGAACTCGAAATTGGCTAGGGCTGCGCGGGAGCGCTCGGACTGGTTGTCGCGGAACGAGTTGGCGTCCTGCTGGGTCATCACGAAGCGCGAACGCAGGCGGCCATCTTCAGACAGCGGCAGGTTCAGGTCGGCGCCCAGGCGGCGCTTGTCCCAGCTGCCGTAGGTGGCGTAGGCACTGCCGCCGAAGGTGCGGGTGGGCGCCTTGCGGATCAGGTTGACCGTGGCCGAGGGGTCGCCGGTGCCGCCCAGCAGGCCGTTGGCGCCGCGCACGATGTCGATGCGCTCGTACAGGTCCATGTTCAGCGCGCTGCCGCCGTTGCTGAAGTCCGAGCCACCGGGGAACTGCAGGCCGTCGATCTTCCAGTTGCTCACCGAATAACCACGGGCGCGGAAATCCGTGCGCCCGCCCACTTCGCTCTTGCTCACGCTCACGCCGGGCGTGGTTTCCAGCGCTTGCTCGATGCTGCGCACGCCGCGGTCATCCATCTGTTCGCGGGTGATGGTGGTGACCGACTGTGGGGTCTGGCGCGGGGTCAGCTTGAGGCCGGTGGAGCTGCGGGTGCTTTCGACGGTGTAGCCGATCTGTCCTGTATCATCGGCCACCGGCAGCGCACTGCTGTCGATGTTGGTGGCGTCCAGTTCCAATGGCTGGCCATCGGCGGCGATGGCGGTAGCGGAAAACCCGAAGGCGACGAAGAGAGCAAGCGGGGTGAGGCGGCTGACGCCTCGGAGCATGGGGGTTGCGTCGTTCATGATGCGCTGGGCTACCATTTGGGAAGGTTTCGTATTCGCAGATGATTTTTTGTTACGATTCTAGGCATCCGCCTTCGGCGCTCCATGTCCGGCTTGTACGGGGATGTAATCGAACGTAATGGGCACCAGCGCCCCTCTTCACAGGTACACCCAAAGATGAGCATTACCCTGTTGGTCGTCGACGATGACGACGAGATCCGCGAACTTCTGTGCGATTACCTCAGCGATGCCGGCTACCAGACCTTGGCCGCAGCCGATGGCGCACAGATGCGTGAGCAGCTCGCGCGCAACAAGGTCGACCTGGTGGTGCTCGACCTGATGCTGCCCGGCGAAGACGGCCTCAGCCTGTGCCGCCAGTTGCAGGCGCAGCCGGGGTTGGCGGTGGTGATGCTGTCGGCCAAGGGCAGCACGCTGGACCGCATCATTGGCCTGGAGGTGGGCGCCGATGACTATGTGGCCAAGCCGTTCGAGCCGCGCGAACTGGTGGCGCGGATCAAGGCCGTGCTGCGCCGCCCCCAGCGCCTGGACAGCCAGGCCGATGAGAGCGAGCGCGAAGCCCAGGTGTTTGCAGGCTTTCGTCTCGACCACGTCAAGCGCCTGCTGACCCTGCCCGATGGCCAGGCGCTGACCCTGCCGCGCTCCGACTACCGGGTGCTGCGCGAGCTGCTGGAGGCCAACAACCGCGTGCTCTCGCGTGATCACCTCACGCGCAGCGCGTTTGGCCGTGATCATTTGCCCGACGACCGCTCGGTAGACATGTGCATCAGCCGCCTGCGCCAGCAACTACGCCGCGCGCCGGGCGATGCCGCGCAAATTCTCACCATTCGTAACGAGGGCTACCTGCTGAGCCTGAGCCGCGCAGCGTCAGGCGCCTGAGGTGCGCCTGCTGCGCAAGCTGTGGCCACGCACGTTGTTCGGCCAACTGCTGCTGATCATGGTCAGCGGCACCTTGGTGATTCAGTTGATGTCGAGCAGCATCTGGTTCGATGTGCGTTTTGCCCAGGTGCTGGAGGCGCCGGTGCGGCTGATGGCGGCGCGCAGCGCCCCGCTGATCGCCCAGGCGCAGTGCCATGCCGGCCGCTTGCAGGTGCCGCGCCATTACCAAGTGCGCTGCGCAGAGTCGCTGCCAGCGGTCGATGCAGACGAGCGCCGTGGCCGGCGTCGTGTCGAGCTGCTGCTGCACCAGGCGTTGGCCTACGAACTGGGCGGCGACCCTCAGGTGCGGCTGCTCAAGGTGCAACTGACCGATGAGCTGGGCCAGCCGATCATCTGGCGCAGCCTGTTCGGCCTGCGCACGGCGCAGGCGCATATCCAGTTTGCCGTGCCGCTGCCCGATGGCCACTGGCTGACCGTCGATGGCCAGGAGCTGCAAGGCTGGAGCGGCGAGTCGGCCTGGGTGCTGATCAGCGATTACCTGCTGCGGGTGTATGCCTTGCGAATCGTCGCCGTGCTGCTGGTGTGCCTGGTGGCGGTCCGCCTGTGCCTGCGCCCGGTACGCCGCCTGGCTGAAGCGGCCCGTGGCCTGGGCCGCAACCTGGAGCAGGCACCGCTACCGCTGGACGGCCCGGAGGAGGTGCGCCAGGCCGCCCAGGCGTTCAACGCGATGCAGCAGCGGCTGATTGCCATGGTCAACGACAAGGCCTACTTCCTCGCGGCGGTCTCCCACGACCTGCGCACCCCGCTGACACGCATGCGCCTGCGCCTGGAGCGGCTGGAGGACGGCGAACACAAGGAGCGCCTGCGCCAGAACATCGTGCAGATGGACGGCATGATCGGCCAGGTGCTGGACTACCTGCGCACGGGCGAGCAGCAGAACCTGCAGTTGGTGGACGTCGACCGCCTGGTCGCCCGCCAGTGCGCCGACCTTGCCAGCGCCGAAGAGCCGCTGCCGGTGCAGGGCCAGGCGGGCAAGGTGCGGGTCGATGCCTTGCTGTTGCAGCGTTGCTTGCAGAATTTGCTGGTCAATGCGCTGCGTTATGGCCGTGAGGTGTCGGTGAGCCTTGAGCGTACGCCAGGCGGGGTGGGCATCCATGTGGATGACCGGGGGCCGGGTATCGACCCTGCCCTGCTAGCCACGGTGACCGACCCGTTTGTGCGGGGTGAGGGTTCGCGCAACCACACCTCTGGTGGGTATGGGCTTGGGTTGAGCATTGCTCAGCGCATTACGGCGAGCCACGGCGGGGAGTTGTTGCTGGCCAACCGTGAGGGTGGCGGGCTGAGGGTGAGCGTGTTGTTGCCCGATTCGTGTGGCAGATAACTGGTGGTGGCCTCATCGCAGGCTGGCGCCAGCTCCCACGCAGGCCGTGCTCAACCGCAACATTGCTGGTTGGACCCAATCCTGCAGGAAATGATAGAGAGTCGTGGCGAGCGGGCTTGTCCCGCGTTGGGCTGCGCAGCAGCCCCTGGGGTTTTCAGGGCTGCTGCGCAGCCC
>NZ_JABWRG010000085.1:0-22221 GCF_014268825.1 Pseudomonas sp. SWRI51
GCCCCTGAAAGCCCAAGGGTAAACCTCAGGACTGCTGCGCAGCCCAACGCGGGACAAGCCCGCTCGCCACAACTGTCCATCATTTCCCACAGGATTGGGTCCAACCAGCAATGTTGCGGTTGAGCACGGTCACTGTGGGAGCTGGCGCCAGCCTGCGATGAGGCCGGTGCAGGGGGCAAGCCCGCCCCACGTCACAAGGCAAACGGCAACTTCAACGCCACCTGCTGACGCTGCGCCAACCGCACTTCGAACTCGCTCGGGTCATGGATCATCACATCCATCCCGGCGAACGCCTGGGCGGCGATCAGGCGCGACAGCCAGAAGCGCACGCAGCCAACCCGCAACATCACCGGCCACAGCTCGGCCTCGGCGGCAGTGAACGGCCGCAGCGCCGCATAGGCACCCAGCAGCGCCTGCGCGCGGGGCAGGTCGATGCCATCGTGCTCATTGAGGCACCAATCGTTCACGGTAATGGCGATGTCATACAGCATCGGCCCGGAACAGGCGTTGTAGAAGTCGATCAGCCCGGTCAGGTGGGCCCCTTCGAACATCACGTTGTCGCGGAACAGGTCGGCATGCAGGTTGGCCTGGGGCAGGGTGAGGATCTGCGCCTTGTGCGCGCTGATCTCGGCCAGCGCCGGGGTCAGCAGCGCCGCCTGCTCGGCAGTCAGGCCCGGCAGCAGCTCCGCGCCAGACTGCAGCATCCAGTCGATCCCCCGGTCGGTGCGGCGCTCGATGATGCGCTCGCGGGTGGCCAGGTGAATGTGCGCCAGCAACTCGCCGACCTGCGCGCAATGGGTCTTGTTCGGCGCCTTGATGTGCTTGCCAGAAAGCCGCGGCTGCAACAGCGCCGGCTTGCCGCACAGTTCGCGCAGGCCATGGCCGTTGCGGTCGCGCACCGCGTAGGGCACGGGCATGTCGGCGTCATGCAGCACGTCGAGCAGGTCGATGAAGAACGGCATGTCCTCAGCCGGCCCACGCTCGATCAGCGTCAGCACGAACTCCCCCTGTTCGAGGCTTACGAAGAAATTGCTGTTCTCGGTACCGGCGGCAATGCCTTGGAAATCGAGCAAACGGCCCAGCTGGTAGGGCGCCAGAAAGGTTTCCAGCTCAGGCCGGGACACAGGGGTGAAAACTGACATGGTGAAAAAATGCCCATACGGGCACTTCCGCCGGGAAGTGCCTGGTTGATATGAACGGTACGCGCCGCTACTTCCACTCGAAGATTTTCCAGGACGGAATCAACATGTCCGGCTGGTCGGAACGAATGAAGTTGGCGTCGGTGCCATCGGCACGTACCAGGAAATATGGCTTGCCACCTTTCGGGGTGACCTTGATTGCATACAGGAAGCCGTTCTGACGGTATTCCTGGATGGTTTTATCGCCTTCCGTGCGAATGGTGACATCGGGATCGGCCGATGGCGCGTCGTCCGCCGCCTGGGAGACAACCGGCATGGTGGCCAGCAGACCGAGCAGTAACAGGCGATTGAGTGTACGCATGATAACCTAGTCCTTTTGTCGTCATTGATCCGGCTATTCTAGCGCCGGACCCGCCGAAAAGGTTGATTCTCCTCATGAGCCAAGCACCCCTCGTCCTGGTGGACGGTTCGTCCTACCTTTACCGCGCCTTCCACGCGCTGCCACCGCTGACCACCTCCAAGGGCATGCCCACCGGTGCGGTCAAGGGCGTGCTGAACATGCTCAAGAGCCTGCGCAAGCAATACCCGGACAGCCTGTTCGCAGTGGTCTTCGATGCCAAGGGCGGCACCTTCCGCGATGCCATGTTCGCCGAGTACAAAGCCAACCGGCCAAGCATGCCCGACGACCTGCGGGTTCAGGTCGAGCCGCTGCACGCCAGCGTTCGCGCCCTGGGCTACCCGTTACTGTGCGTTGAAGGCGTCGAAGCGGACGATGTGATCGGCACCTTGGCGCGCAGCAGCGCGACCGCTGGTCGCCCAGTCATCATCTCGACCGGCGACAAAGACATGGCCCAATTGGTCGACGGCCACGTCACCTTGGTCAACACCATGACCGGCAGCGTGATGGACGTTGCTGGCGTGCACGAAAAATTCGGCGTAGGCCCGGAACACATCATCGACTTCCTGGCCCTCATGGGCGACAAGGTCGATAACATCCCCGGCGTGCCGGGCGTGGGCGAGAAAACCGCTGTGGGCCTGCTGACCGGTATCGGCGGTGGCCTGCACGACCTGTACGAGAACCTCGACAAGGTTCCAGGCCTTGCCATCCGTGGCGCCAAGACCTTACCTGCCAAGCTGCTGGAACACCGCGACTCGGCGTTCCTGTCCTATGAGCTAGCCACCATCAAGTGCGACGTGCCGCTGGATGTCGAGGTGGACGCCCTGGTGTGTGGCGAGCCGGACCGCGAAGCGCTGCTGAAGCTCTACGCCGAGATGGAGTTCAAGAGCTGGATTGCCGACGTGCAGCGCGACACGCCACGGGCTGGCGCTGCGGCCACCGCCATGGTCGAAGCCGCGCCGCCTGCGGTCGCCGTAGAGGCGCAGTACGAAACCATCCTCGACCAGGCGCGTTTTGACGTGTGGCTGGCAAAACTGCGCCAGGCGCCATTGTTTGCCTTCGACACCGAAACCACCGGCCTGGATGCGCAAAAAGCCCAGCTGGTCGGCGTGTCGTTTGCCGTCACGCCCCATGAAGCCGCCTATGTGCCGCTGGCCCATGACTATGAAGGCGCCCCGGTGCAGCTCGACCGCGAAGCCGTGCTGCTGGCGCTGAAGCCGCTGCTCGAAGACCCGGCCAAGGGCAAGATCGGCCAGAACGCCAAGTACGACATCAACATCCTGGCCAATGCCACACCCGCCATCGAGCTGCGCGGGGTTGCCTACGACACCATGCTCGAGTCCTACGTATTCAACTCCACCGGCAGCCGTCATGACATGGACAGCCTGGCGCAGAAATACCTGGACCACACCACCATCGCCTTCGAAGACATCGCCGGCAAAGGCGCAAAACAGCTGACCTTCAACCAGATCCCGCTGGACAAGGCCGGCCCCTACGCCGCCGAAGACGCCGACATCACCCTGCGCCTGCACCACGCCCTGCAGGCACGCCTGGCCGAGACGCCGAGCGTGCAGAGCGTGCTGATGGACATCGAAATGCCACTGGTGCCGGTGCTGGCGCGCATCGAGCGCCAAGGCGCGCTGGTCGACGCCAAGCTGCTGGGTGTGCAGAGCGGTGAACTGGGGGCCAAGATGGTCGAGCTGGAACGCGAGGCCATCGAACTGGCTGGCGAGCCCTTCAACCTCGGCTCACCCAAACAGCTCGGGGTGATCCTCTACGACAAACTGGGCATGCCGGTGCTGAGCAAGACCGCCAAGGGCCAGCCTTCCACGGCGGAAGCGGTGCTCGACGAGCTTGCCGAGCAAGGCTACCCGCTGCCCAAGGTGCTGATGCAGTACCGCACCTTGAGCAAGCTCAAGAGCACCTACACCGACAAGCTGCCGGGGCAGATCAACCCGCGCACCGGGCGCGTGCATACCTCCTACCAGCAGGCCGTGGCCGCCACCGGGCGCCTGTCGTCCAGCGACCCGAACCTGCAGAACATCCCGATCCGCAGCGCCGAAGGCCGGCGTATCCGCCAGGCGTTCATCGCCAGCCCCGGCTACAAGCTGATGGCGGCGGACTATTCGCAGATCGAGCTGCGCATCATGGCCCACCTGGCCAAGGACGAAGGCCTGCTGCACGCGTTTCGCAACAACCTCGATGTGCACCGTGCCACGGCCGCCGAAGTGTTCGGCGTGGCCCTGGAAGCGGTCACTACCGACCAGCGGCGCAGCGCCAAGGCGATCAACTTCGGGTTGATCTATGGCATGAGCGCGTTTGGCCTGGCCAAGCAGATTGGCGTCGACCGCAAGCAGTCGCAGGACTACATCGACCGCTATTTCGCCCGCTACCCCGGCGTGCTGGCCTATATGGAACGCACCCGCACCCAGGCGGCCGAGCAGGGCTTCGTCGAAACGCTGTTCGGCCGGCGGCTGTACCTGCCGGACATCAACGCCAAGAACCCGGCCCTGCGCAAAGGCGCCGAACGCACCGCGATCAACGCGCCGATGCAGGGCACCGCGGCGGATATCGTCAAGCGGGCCATGGTGACGGTGGATAACTGGCTGAGCGACAGCGGGCTGGATGCACGGGTCATTCTGCAGGTGCACGACGAACTGGTGCTGGAGGTGCGCGAAGACCTGATCGAGCAGGTCAAGGAGCAAGTGCGCGTGCACATGAGCGGCGCAGCGCAGCTGGATGTTCCGCTGCTGGTGGAAGTGGGGGTTGGGGCGAATTGGGATGAAGCCCACTGAGGGAGGGGGCTGACAGGTGTCCGCAGGCAGCCTTTCAGCGCCTGTGGGATCAAGCGCCGCCTGCGATGCGCCGCGCAGGCGGCGCTCGATCTCACAGGCGCTAGAGGACTTTCGGCGAAAACCCGGTTGCCCCCTTAGATTCAGCCCTTCATGAAACTATGCCAATTAGTTTTCAAGGCGCTGGAACTAAACCGGTGAAGCGCTACTCAGAGTACCTGAATGGCTGGTGAAGCCCTTCGATGCTCCTATGTTGTGTTAAGTGTTGGCAGATACCTGGACTGCGCCCTAGCGGTCCGGACTTGAACCCCGAACTTCCCCCTCCCCATATGAAGTCCGGGGTTTTTTTTGCCTGCGATTTGGCGCGCAGGGTGCCCCCATGGCGCGCTATCGCCCAGACAACCAGGTAGCGTGGGAGCCTTCAATAGCGTGGGAGCGGGCTTGCCCCGCGATGGCCCTATCGCGGGGCAAGCCCGCTCCCACAAGCTGCTGCCACAACCCCGGCTACATCCAATCGCCGCTTCACACCACCGGCTTGTCTTCCAGTTCCATCCAACCCGCCAGCACCCGGTAGGCCTCTTCCAGCCCTTGGCGCTTGGGCGCCGAGAACAGCTGGATGCTTGCTGCATCACCCCAGCCCTTACGGATTTCCGCCTGCACCTTGAGCAAAGTGTTCTTGCCGGCGCCGTGGGTCAGTTTGTCGGCCTTGGTCAGCAGGATGTGCATGGCCATGCCGCTGGCCTTGGCCCAGTCGAGCATCATTTTGTCGAAGTCGGTCATCGGGTGGCGCACGTCCATCATCAGGATTACGCCGCGCAGGCATTCACGCCCGCCCAGATACGCTTCGAGGTGGCGCTGCCAGTGCTGTTTGAGCGGGATTGGCACTTTTGCGTAACCGTAGCCCGGCAGGTCGACCAAACGCCGATCGTCGTCCAGACTGAAGAAATTCAGCAGCTGCGTGCGGCCTGGGGTCTTCGAAGTCCGCGCAAGGCTGGCGTGAGTCAGGGTGTTGAGGGCGCTGGACTTGCCCGCGTTAGAGCGGCCGGCAAACGCCACCTCGTAACCCTGATCATCGGGGCATTGGTCGACCTTGGCGGCGCTAAGGGCGAATGTGGCTTTCTGGCAGAGGCCGAGGATGGGGTTCTTGACTTGCATGGGATTTCCGATGTGGGTGTTGCCAAGGCCTGGGCCGGCAAGCGGTGTCGTTTCCGTTTGGATGGCGGAAGTATATAATGCCCCAGTTTTTGTGTGCTCATTCTCCCAACGAAGGGGAACGGGCATGGGGTGCCGAACAATAGCTCGCGCAACAGAACGCAGCGCGGCCCCCAACCCTGGTAGGTCGTTTCGCCTGGCGAAATGGCTGCTTGCTGTCGGTATGTTCCTGCCGTTTTTCAGCGCACAGGCTACACAGGATCCCGAGGCGTTGTACAACCGCACGTGTGCGGCCTGTCACGCCGGACAGTTGCCACAGGCCCCAAAACGGGGTGACCGGGCAGCATGGGAGCCCAGGCTGGCGCAAGGCATGGCGCAACTGGTGGTGCATGTTACACAGGGTTTCAAGGCTATGCCGCCGCGTGGATTGTGCATGGACTGCAGTGCCGAGGACTACCAATTGGTCATCCTTTGGATGAGTGGCAGTCCCGATACATAACATTTCACCCTTAGCCGTGTTGGATTAGCTGATGAACAAACTATTCGTGAGTCTGCTGTTGACCATGGGGGTCGCTGGTGCGGCAAGTGCTGCAGACCCCATCAAAGGCGATGCTGCCGCGGGTCAGGCGAAAACAGCCGTCTGTGGGGCCTGCCACAACCCTGACGGCAATAGCCTGGCACCGAACTTCCCGAAACTCGCCGGCCAAGGCGAGCGCTACCTCGAAAAACAACTGCACGACATCAAGTCCGGCAAGCGTACCGTGCTTGAGATGACCGGCATGCTGGCCGGTTTCAATGACCAGGACCTGGCCGACATCGCCGCCTACTTCGCCAGCCAGAAAGGCAGCGTAGGCGCTGCCGACCCGAAACTGGTCGAACGTGGCCGTGCGCTGTTCAACGGTGGCGACCTCGAAAAAGGCATGCCCGCCTGCACCGGCTGCCACTCCCCCAACGGCGCGGGCATCGCCCTGGCCGGCTTCCCGCACCTGGGCGGGCAGCATGCGCAGTATGTCAGCAAGCAGCTGACCGACTTCCGCGAAGGCAACCGCACCAACGACGGCGACGCCATGACCATGCGCACCATTGCCGGCAAACTCAGCAACCACGACATCGAAGCCATTTCCAGCTACATCCAGGGGCTTCACTGAGCCAGCAGGCGTTAACGCTCGGTTAATGCGTCAGCGCCAAAGATGAAAAGGGCAGCCAAGGCTTGATAGCGAGCCAAGGCTGCCCTTTTTTCCATCCGTAGCCGTTACACTACAGAACTCACGCCCCGCTCGGCCTGTCTCAGACACAAGCCGCCTCGTGGCGACCAAAGACTGCTCAGGAGTTAAGCATGCGTAAACTGATTCTCAGCGCCGCGCTGGTCGCCGCCAGCGTGTTCGGTATGACCGCCGTGCAGGCCGCAGAACCTGCCGCCGACGGCAATAAATACATCGAGCTGAGCAACCCTGTCCCGGTGTCCGTGCCTGGCAAGATCGAAGTGGTCGAGCTGTTCTGGTACGGCTGCCCGCATTGCTACCACTTCGAGCCGGTCATCAACCCTTGGGTCGACAAACTGCCCAAGGACGTCAACTTCAAGCGCATTCCGGCCATGTTCGGCGGCCCATGGGATGCCCACGGCCAGATGTTCCTGACCCTCGAAGCCATGGGCGTCGAGCACAAGGTTCACGCCGCGGTGTTCGATGCCATCCAGAACCAACGCAAACGCCTGACCGACCCGAAAGACATGGCTGAATTCCTGGCCACCCAAGGCGTCGACCCAGACAAGTTCCTGGCCACCTTCAACTCCTTCGCCATCAAAGGCCAGGTGAACCAGGCCAAGGAATTGGCGAAGAAGTACGAAATCACCGGCGTGCCAAGCATGGTGGTCAACGGCAAGTACCGCTTCGACCTGGGCACTGCCGAAGGTCCGCAAGGCGTGCTCGATGTCGCCGACCAGCTGATCGCCAAGGAGCGCGCCGCTAAGTAAGCGGCGCTGCCATGGGACGCTTTCGCACCTCGCGTCTTGTCGGCCTGCACCAGCCGCAGGTCAACGAGCATCACTTGCAGGCCACCGGCCTGCCGGAAGATGGTCGCCTGCGGCTGCTCAGCTTCAACATCCAGGTGGGTATCAGCACCGAGCGCTATCACCACTACCTGACCCGCAGTTGGCAGCATCTGTTGCCGCACACCGGGCGCGCCAGCAACCTGCAGAAGATCGGCGACCTGCTGGGCGATTTCGACCTGGTGGCATTGCAGGAAGCCGATGGCGGCAGCTTGCGCTCAGGCTTCGTCAACCAGGTGCAGCACCTGGCCCAGCTCGGTGGCTTCCCCTATTGGTACCAGCAACTCAACCGCAACCTGGGGCGCTTTGCCCAGCACAGCAACGGCGTGTTGAGCCGCCTGCGCCCGCAGCAGCTTGAAGACCACCCGCTGCCAGGCCCTGCCGGGCGCGGCGCGATTCTGGTGCGCTTCGGCGAGGGCGAGGATGCGCTGATCGTGGTGATGATGCACCTGGCCCTCGGCGCCAAGACCCGCGCCCGCCAGTTGGCCTACATTCGCGAGCTGATCGGCGGCTACCGCCACCAGATCCTCATGGGTGACATGAACACCCACGCCAACGACCTGCTCGACCATTCGCCCCTGCGCGACCTGGGCCTGGTCGCCCCGCAAGTCGAGGCTACCTTCCCCAGCTGGCGCCCGCAGCGCTGCCTTGATCATATTTTGCTCAGCCCTACGCTCACCCTGGAGCGTGTACAGGTGCTGGCGCAGCCAATTTCCGACCACCTTCCGGTTGCCGTCGAGATCCGATTGCCTGACGCCCTGACTGTGGATACGCTGCCGGTCCTGACCTAGGCTCTGCCCTCAAGTGTTTGGTGTTCGCGCCGAAACCGAGTCATTACAGAACTAGCTCCATAACCGGATGCGGATCCAGGCATGACCGAAGAAGCCGAGCGCTGGAAAGAGAAATACCTCAAGAGCATCGAAAAGCAGGAAAAGCTCGAACGGCGCTGGGAAGCCCGGCTCGACTTGCTGCGTCGTGGCCTGGTGCGCAGCACCCTGGCGGCCGAGGGTAGCGACAAGATCGTCGACCAGTGCATGAAGGAAATGCGCGAGGTCATCCGCAGCGACAACATGGACGCGGGCCTGGCCGGGCTGATTCCGCGCCTGGAAAAGGCCGTGCTCGACTCCGAGCAGCGCCGCGAAACCCGCATGAACCAGGTGGGCGACGCACTGACTGCGCTGGTCACCCAACTGCAGGCATTGCCGCTGCCTGGCGATGTTGCGCGCCCGCTGAAAAAACTGGCGAAGAAGCTCGACGGCGGCGTCGCTCAATCGCGCGACCTGCCGCCCCTGCTGGGCGAACTCAGCGGCTTGCAGGGCCGAGCCCTCAACGCGGTACAAAAAACCGAGGACGAAGCCCGCCCCGGCTTGTTGCAACGCCTGTTCGGCACCCGCGAAGACGCACCCGAACACACCGAGGCGGCACCAGCACCAAAAGAACCTGACGTGCCCGCGCCCGCCGAGCCCACCCCGCCCCCCGTGGGAGCGGGCTTGCCCCGCGAAGAAGCCCCCACGCCGCCGGAGCCACCCTCGCTCCCCGCGCCCAAGGAAGCCAAGGAAGCCAAGGAAGCCAAGGAGCCCGAGCACGAGCCCTCACAACCAGACACCCAACCAGACGCCGACGAGCTGCACCCGCTGTCGCCTCCAGAAGCCCCCCAACCAGCGCCAGCAGATCCAGCAGATCCGGCCCCCACTCCTGAAACCGAGCCTGAAGCCAAGCCCGAATCAGAACCAGAGCCCGACCCCTTCGAAGGCGAAGACGGCCCCTACGCCCTGCCCGACGCCGTAGAGCCCCCTTACAGCCAGGTCGCCGCCCATATCGAGCAAACCCTGCTCGGCCTGCTCGACGACCTGAGCCTGCCCGAACGCCACAAGGCCCAAGCCCTGGAAATGCGCGAGCGGGTAGCCCGTGGCCTGAACTGGTACGAGCTGATCCCGGTGCTGGACGACCTCGCCGTGCTGATGCTGGCCATCACCGACAGCGGCCAGCACGAATTCGAAACCTACCTGCAACAGCTCAACGAGCGCCTGGAGACCTTCCAGAGCCACCTGCAGGACGCCAGCACCGGCCACGCCGACAACACCAGCGTGGCCCGCGAACTGGATAATCAACTGCGCGAACAGGTCGACGGCCTGCAGAACAGCGTGCAGGGCGCCGCCGACGTCGACAGCCTCAAGCACATCCTGGAAAACCGCCTCGAAGGCTTGCTGGTGACCATGGACGACCACCAGCAAGTGCGCGATCGCCGTGAACAGGAGCTGGCCGGGCGCCTGCAAGGCCTCGCCGAACGCGTCGCCAGCATGGAACAGGAAGCCCTCGGCTACCGCGAGCACCTCGAAGTCCAACGCCAGAAGGCCCTGATCGACCCGCTGACCGGCTTGCCCAACCGCGCCGCCTGGTCCGAACGCGTCGAGCGTGAGGTGCAGGACTGGCAAGAAAGCGGCGGCCACCTGGCCATGGCCATCCTCGACCTTGACCACTTCAAGCGCATCAACGACGGCTACGGCCACCTGGCCGGCGACAAGGTGCTGAAAATCGTCGCCGAGCAGTTGCGCAAGCGCCTGCGCGGCCGCGACTTCATTGCCCGCTTTGGCGGCGAGGAGTTCGTCGCGCTGCTGCCGCAAACCTCACCCCCCGCCGCCGCGCAGGTGGCCGAAGCCATGCGTGCGGCCATCGAAGCGTGCCCGTTCCATTTCAAGGGCGAGCGCGTGGTGATCACCACCTCGATCGGCATCAGTGCCTTCCGCTCAGGCGAGCGCGCCGACCAGGTGCTCAAACGCGCCGACGAAGCGCTCTACCGAGCCAAGGACACAGGCCGCAACCGGGTAGAGCAAGCCTGATGCGGTAGCCGGGTATCGCACGGGGCATCGAGCAACACCTGAAACTGGGGACTGCCCGCTGATCATCAGCGCAGCGCAAATCCCCAATGACGGAGCCCTCGACATGAAACTCATCAAAACCATCATGGTTTGCTCGTGCACCTTGCTCATCCACGCCAATGCCTCAGCGGCAGACGCGTTCTACACAGCGCATATCGACGCCTCCGGCAAGATACTCAGCCAGTCCCCGAAGTGGGTCACTCATGTGACCAAAGAAGCGCAGGCTGATTACTTCAGCCAATACAAACTGACCCTCGACCCCAAGGCCGTTAAAAAAGACCCAGCGTTCTGTAGTGTTTCGCCAATTGATGCCAGCAACTACGACCGCATGTTGCACGGCCAGGCAAAAGTGATCGGCCTGCCGCTCGCCCGCAACGTCACCGTACAAACGCAGTTGGTGGATGTGCGCGGAGCGAGCGGCGACAACTCGCTCGAATTCCTGATCATGTGTACGCGCTGAAGCACTTCAGCCGCGTGGGGCCAAATGCCCAGGAGCACGTTATACTGTTGCGCTGTTGTCGGCTCTCCATGACGTGCTCCCCATGAAAACACTGCTCACTGCCTTGCTCCTGATGACCCTGGCCGGTTGCTCCAGCGGGCTGCGTATCGACCGCAGCCACCCGTCGGCCAACCAGGACAACCGTATCCAGTTCGTCGTGGTGCATTACACCAATGCATCGCTTGAGCGCTCGCTGGCGCTGCTCACCCACGGCGAGGTCAGCAGCCACTACCTGATCGGCGACGGCCCGGCCAAGGTTTACCAGCTGGTCGACGAAAACCGCCGTGCCTGGCATGCCGGCGAAAGCCAGTGGGAAGGCCGCACCTGGCTGAACTCCACCTCGATCGGCATCGAAATCGTCAACCCTGGCTTTACCGACACCCCCAACGGCCGCATCTGGTACCCCTACAGCGAGGCCCAGGTGCAGGCGCTGATCGCCTTGCTCAAGGACATCGTCAAACGCAACGGCATCAACCCGCGCCACGTCATCGGCCACAGCGACATCGCGCCGCTGCGCAAGCTCGACCCCGGCCCGCTGTTCCCCTGGAAGCGCCTGGCCGACGCCGGCCTGAGCGTCTGGCCCGAGGCCAACGCAGTCGCCCGCCAACAAATGTTCTTTGCCGCCAACCCACCGAGTATTGCCTGGTACCAGCAGCAACTGGCGCGCTTCGGCTATGCCATTGAACAGACCGGCGAGCTGGACGTTGCCACCCGCCACGTCATCGCCGCCTTCCAGATGCGCTTCCGCCCGCAGCGCTTCGACGGCACCCCCGATGCGCAAACTGCAGCAATGTTGCAGGTTCTCAACAGCCAGCGCTAAACGCGCCGCCCAACGGCCAAGCCAGCACGGCATTCAGTTGCTATACCTTGTGTATTCAACCGGATGCCGCGCATGCGTGACCTGTTTGCTCCACTGCGCCAATTTTTCCACCATCCCTGGCTACTGGCCGTGCTCGCGGCTCTGGCTAGCGCCGTACTGTTGCTGGCCGCCAGCGTCGGGCTGACGCTGCAGCAGATGAAACAAAGCGAGAGCGCGCAGATGAACGCCCGTGGCGAGCGCTTTCTCGACCGCCTGGAGCAAGTGTTCGGCCAACTGCGCGAGGGTGTCGACCAGTTGCAAGCCCAGCCACTGCGCGGCTGCGGCCCGGACATGCAGGCGCAGTTGCAGCAGGTGGCACTGGAATCACGCTTCATCTACGAAGCCGCCTACGTAGACGCCCAGGCAGCCTGTTCCAACCGTGGCGGCGAGCGGGTGATCGAGCCCCTGCGCGGCCCGGATATCCAAGGCCCCACCTACAGCTACTGGCTCAACACCACCACCGAACCCAACGACAACCTCGCCGCGCTGATGCTGGGGCGCGGTAATTTCCTCGTGTCGACCTCACGCGGGCACCTGACCGATGTGGTCGACCTGCCGCCCGGCGGCAGCCTGCTGGTGGTGCTCGACCACGGCACCAGGGCAATACCGGTGCTGGGCCCGGCGCAGGACTGGCCGCCTACCGCCGACTGGCCGGCGCCTTCGCACAAGGCGCTGCTGGAGCTGCCCGACCGGCTGGTGTACCGCATGGCCACCAAGTCGCCGGATTACCAACTGGTGCTGATCGCCCCGCGCGCCAGCCTGCCTTGGCGGCTCAACGGCTTGCTCTGGTTGCTGTATCCGGGGAGCCTGCTGCTGGCGTGCGTGGTTGGCTGGCTGGTGCTGCAACTGATCCAGCAACGGCGCTCGATGACCTCCGAACTGCAACAGGCGCTGCGCCGGGGCGAGCTGCAAGTGCTTTACCAGCCGATTTTCGAGCTCGACAGCCGGCGCTGCGTCGGTGCCGAGGCGCTGGTGCGCTGGCGGCGCCCGGATGGCAGCCTGACCAGCCCGGACTTGTTCATTCCGCTGGCCGAGAACACCGGGCAAATCCGCCAGATCACCGATTTCGTCCTGCAGCGGGTGCTGGAGCAACTGGGCCAGTTGCTGCGCGCCAACCGCCACCTGTACATCTCGGTCAACCTGGCTGCCTGCGATGTAATGGAGCCGCGTATTGGCGAAGTATCGGCACGGCTTCTGGCCCAGCACCGGGTCACCCCTGGGCAGATTGCCTTCGAGGTCACCGAGCGCGGGCTGATCGATGTGGTGGTGGCACGGGAGAACCTGCAAACGTTACGCACGGCAGGCCACCAAGTGCTGATCGACGACTTCGGCACCGGCTATTGCAGCCTGGCCTACCTGCAAACCCTGCCGGTGGACTGCCTGAAGATCGACAAGGCGTTCATCGACGCCCTGGGCCATGACGCGGCCAGCAGCGGGGTGGCGCCGCACATCATCCGCATGGCCCACGACCTGCACCTGCGGGTAATCGCCGAAGGCATCGAAAGCGAGGAGCAGGCGCAGTTGCTCAGCAGCGAAGGGGTGAAATACGGCCAAGGCTGGCTGTTCGCTCACCCACTCAGTGCCCGGCAGTTCGCCGAGCTGATCACCCGCGGCCGGCGCGTGGCCGGGCGGCGCATCGACGACGAACCCTGAACCGCTTCAGTCGCGCTTGACCAGCCCCGGCAACTGAGCGGCCAGTTTCTGGTTGTTGAATGGCGCGCGGATGAACCCACGCTGACGCCCGTCCGGGCCGACAATCGCCAGGTTGCCGCTGTGGTCGACGGTGTAGCCGGGCTTGCTGGTATCAGCCGGGATGAACGGAATGCTCAGACCATTGGCCAGTTTTTGCGTGTCTTCGATGCTGCCCGCCACACCGACGAAATCCTTGTCGAAATAGCCCAGGTACTGCTTGAGCTGGTTTGGCGTATCGCGGTTCGGGTCGACGCTCACCAGCACCACCTGCAGGCGCTCGAGGGCGTCCTTTGGCAGCTCGCTCTTGACCTGGCGCAGCTGGGCGAGGGTGGTGGGGCAGATGTCCGGGCAGTAGGTGTAGCCGAAGAACAGCAGCGACCACTTGCCCTTGAGCTGGTCCAGTGCCACCGCCTGGCCGTTCTGGTCGGTCATCTGCACCGCAGGCACCGTGCGGCTTTGCGGCAGCAAAATGATGCCGGCGTCGATCAGCTCTGCCGGGTTGGCCTGGCCACGCTCGCTAAGCACCTTGTTGACGGTCAGGCCGAGGATCAGCGCGACCACGGCAACGAGGATGAAAACGGTTTTCTGATTTCGAGTCATAGGCTCAGCAACAGGTAGTGGTCAACGAACAACGCGATGAACAGCGCGCCCAGGTAGCCAATAGCGTACTTGAACAGGCCGATTGCCGCGTGCGGCCGGCTGTCACGGTACAACAGCCAGGCGGGGGCAGGAAGCGCAACGGCTAGAAGCGGCGCCACGCGTCATGCCTGACCAACTGCGAAACCCCCATCTGCGCAATGGGCCGCAAGCGCCAGCCCAGGCCCACCCGCACCTTGTCGACCACGCGGATGCGGTAGTTGACCAGCACCATGGTCAGCAGCAGCAGGGCGCCACCGGCGTTGTGCGCCACTGCCACCGCCAGCGGCAAGTGCAGCAGGACATTGCTGATGCCCAGGCCAACCTGCAGCGCCAGCGCCAACAGCACCAACCGCGCCAGGGTTTTCAGGCCGTGGCGGTGCAGCTTCCAGCCCAGCAGCAGCAACACCACCGTGACCGCCAGCGCACCCAAACGGTGGCTCATGTGGATTGCCGTACGCGCATCGCTGTCCAGTTGCCCGCCGAGGTAATTGGGGCCGACGTGCTGGGTCAGGTGAAAACCGTTGCTGAAGTCCGCCGCAGGCCACCACTGGCCATGGCAGGTGGGCAAATCGATGCAGGCGACAGCGGCATAGTTGGCACTGACCCAACCGCCCAGGGCGATCTGCCCGGTCACCACCAGCAAGGCCAGCGCTGCCAGCCGGCGCAGGCTCAACGGCAGCTTTGGCAACGGCGCAAACGCCCGTGATAGACGCAGTGATAGCAGCAGCAACAGGCTCAACGTAGTGAACCCACCGAGCAGGTGTGCGGTGACCACCTGCGGCCAGAGTTTCAGCGTGACCGTCCACATGCCAAAGGCCGCCTGCGCCAGCACCACCGCCAGCAGCAACACCGGCAGACGGTACGGTCGGCCATCGCGGGCATGCCCACGCAGCGCCTGGAACGCCAGCAGCGCGATAACCAGCGCGAGGGTGCCGGCAAAGTAGCGATGGACCATTTCGGCCCACCCCTTGGCGGCCTCCACCGGGTGCTCGGGGTAGTGCAGCTCGGCATGGGCCAACTGCGCATCGCTCTTCGGCACGCTGATAAAGCCGTAGCAACCGGGCCAGTCCGGGCAACCAAGGCCTGCGTGGGTCAGGCGGGTGTAGGCGCCAAGCAGCACCACCACCAGCGCCAGCACGGTGGCGAACACAGCGAGGCGAAATCCGGGTCTGGCCATGGCGGGCTCCTAGCCGATGTTGGACAGCTTGAGCAGGTGGCGCAGGTCATCGAGCACCTGCTTGCCCTTGACCTTGGCGTCGTAGCGCAGCACCAGGTTGCCGTGCGGGTCGACGATCCACAGCTGCGCACCGGGCTCGCTGACCTGCTGTTGGTAGCGGCCGCTATCCAGGGGGTAGCGCTGCAATTGCGGGTACTCGCGGCCAAGCTGCGCCTGATAGCCCGGCGCCAGCGGTTGCGCAGCAGCCAGCGCGTGGGTGGCGCGGCTGGCATCGCGGCCCAGGCCGATCTGGATCTGCCGGGCCAGGTAGACCAGTTGCTGGCAGTCCTCGGCGCAGCCCTGGGGCGCGCTCACCAGCAGCTGCCAGCGCTCGTCGTGGCCGTCGATACCGATATCGGCGCGGCTCTGGCCGTTGCCGATCATCACGCCGTGGTAGCTGCGCCCATCCGGCACCCAAAAACCGAGCTTGTACATGCAGGTGGCGAGCACCATAGGCCCCAGCACCACCAGCAGGATCAGCAAAAGTTGCAGGCGCCCGCGGGCCTTGCGGCCTTCAGGCACGTTCAGCGGGGTGGCGGCGGTGGCCATGGCGGTTCTCCTTGGGGTGTCGGTGCCAGCCGAAATACAGGTAGAGCAGCACCAGCGTGGTGGCCAGGGCAAACCACTGGGTGGCGTAGCCCAGGTGTTTTTCCGGCCCCATGGCCACCACCGGCCAGTCCAGCCGGTAGCTTGCCGGTCCTGCTTGCAGGCGCAATTCGTGGCCGAAGCCGTCGCGGCCCAGTTGCTGCCAGAGGCTTGCCGCGTCGATGGCGGTCAGCAGGTGCGGCCACGGGCCGCCAGGCGGGTCGGGGTGTAGTTGGAAGGCCTTGCCCGGCGCCACGTAGACGCTGGCCTCAAGCGCCACGGCGGCCTCGGGGGTGGCGAACTGCACCGGCACACGGCGGTCGGGCCAAGGCAGCCAACCGCGGTTGACCAGCAGCCACTGACCGCTGGCCTGGTCATGAAACGGTTGCAGCAGTTCGACACCGGCCTTGCCGTCACGCATCTGGTTGTCCAGCAGCAGGCTGTGCTGGCTGTCGAAGCGGCCATACAGGTGCGCCGGGTAGAACGCAGGGTCGGCCAGTTGCGGCAACTGCGCGGCCATCACCGGCGCTGCAAGCTGGCGTTCGCTGTAGGTGGCCATCAGCGCGCGCTTTTGCTCGGCGCGGTCAAGCTGCCAGCAGCCGAGTGCGATCAGCCCCGGCAGCAGCGCGAGCACCACCAGGGTCGGCACCAGGCCGGGGCGGAACGGCTTCACCGAAGCCACGCCGGGGCGAACGCTATACTGGCTGTCATCACCGTACCCCCTTTGGAGTTACGCCATGCTCAAGGCCGCGATTGTCCTGCTGTTGCTGGCAACCATCGCCAGCCTGTTCAGTGGCCTGGTGTTTCTGGTCAAGGACGATGACCCGTCCACCCGTTTGCTCAAAGCCCTGACCCTACGGGTGATCCTCGCCACCCTGACAGTCGGGCTGGTGGCCTGGGGCCTGATCAGCGGCCAACTGGTGTCCCATGCGCCGTTCTGAGCCCCCGCATTACCACGGCTGGGCGCTCCTACAATCAAACCGACCTGTCATCCCACAAGGCCTAGAGCACATACACGAAGATAAACAGCCCCACCCACACCACATCGACAAAGTGCCAATACCAGGTCGCCGCCTCGAAGCCGAAATGCTTGTCCGGCTGGAAATGCCCGCGCATCACCCGGCACAGCATCACGATCAGAATCAGCGTGCCCAAGGTCACATGCGCCCCGTGGAACCCGGTCAGCATGAAGAACGTCGCGCCGTAGATACCCGAACCCAAGGTCAGGCCCAGTTCGGTGTAGGCCTCGTGATACTCGTAGGCCTGCAACGCCAGAAAGCCCAGCGCCAGCACAATGGTCAGCCCCAGCCACACCTTCAGCGCCCCGCGATGGCCCTTGCGCAGCGCGTGGTGGGCGAGGGTCACGGTCACGCTGGAAGTCACCAGCAAAATGGTGTTGATCAGCGGCAGGTGCCACGGGTCGATCACTTCGCGTGGCGGTGGGAACAGTTTCGGGTCGGGCGTGTTGAGCAGCGGCCAGGCGAACTCGAAACTCGGCCATAGCATGTGCGCCACGCCCTTGTGGCCCTCGCCCCCCAGCCATGGGCCAGCCAGCACGCGCACATAGAACAGCGCGCCAAAGAAGGCCATGAAGAACATCACCTCCGAGAAGATGAACCAGCTCATGCCCCAGCGGAACGAGCGGTCCATCTGCGCGCTGTACAGCCCGGCATGGCTCTCCTTGACCACCGCGCCGAACCAGCCGAACAGCATGTACGCCAGAAACAGCCCGCCAAGGGCGAACAGCCATGGCCCGTGGGATTGCGGGTGGCCGGCCTTGAGGTCGTTGAACCAGGTGGCCAGGCCGTACACGGTGATGAACAAGCCGATCGTGGCAATGATCGGCCACTTGCTCTGCGCCGGAACGTAGTAGTGCTCGTGGCTTGCCATGGCGTTTCTCCTTCCCTCAACGGGCGGCCTGGGTCGCGGCAGGGGCGACCGGCGGGTGGCGAGCGGTGATGTCGAACAAGGTGTAGGCCAGCGTCAGGTGCTTCACCGAGCCCGGCAGGTCGCGGTCGACAATGAAGCGCACCGGCATCTCGATGCGCTCGCCGGGCTGCAACACCTGCTGGGTAAAGCAGAAGCACTCGGTCTTGTGAAAGTACGCCGCCGCCTCGGCCGGGGTGATGCTGGGCACAGCCTGGGCGCTCATCGGTTTGCTGGTCGGGTTGCGGGCCACGAACACCATCTGGTTTACAGCACCCGGGTTGACCTCGATCTGGTCGGCAGTGGCGTGGAACTCCCAGCTCATGTCACCGGCATTGGTCGACATGAACTGCACCCGCACCGCACGGCTGGGGTCGCTGACCTGGCTGCCCTCATACTGCCCGCCGGTCTTGCCGTTGATGCCAAAGGCGCGGCACATCACGTCGTAGATCGGCACCAGGGCAAAGCCGAAGGCGAACATCACCGCTGTCAGCAGTAACAGCCGGGTGACCAGGCGGTTCAGCGCCATCGGCGGCCTCCTACTTCACATCCGGCGGGGTCTGGAAGGTGTGGTAGGGCGCCGGCGAAGGCACCGTCCACTCCAGCCCGTCGGCGCCATCCCAGGGCTTGGCCGGTGCCGGCTCGCCGCCGCGGATGCACTTGATGACAATGAACAGGAAAAACACCTGGGTGGCGCCGAACATGAAGGCGCCCACCGACGACACCATGTTGAAGTCGGCAAACTGCAGGTTGTAGTCCGGGATACGCCGGGGCATGCCGGCAAGGCCGACGAAGTGCATGGGGAAGAAGGCCAGGTTCATGCCGATGAACGACAGCCAAAAGTGCAGCTTGGCCAAGGTTTCGTCGTACATGTGCCCGGTCCATTTCGGCAGCCAGTAATAGGCCGAGGCAAAGATGCCGAAGATCGCCCCCGGCACCAGCACGTAATGGAAATGCGCCACCACGAAGTAGGTGTCGTGGTACTGGAAGTCCGCAGGCGCAATAGCCAGCATCAGCCCGGAGAACCCGCCGATGGTGAACAGGATGACAAAGGCGATGGCAAACAGCATGGGCGCTTCAAAGGTCAGCGAACCTTCCCACATGGTGCTGACCCAGTTGAACACTTTCACCCCGGTGGGCACCGCAATCAGCATGGTGGCGTACATGAAGAACAGCTCGCCGACCACCGGGATGCCCACCACGAACATGTGGTGCGCCCACACAATGAACGACAGGAACGCAATGGCGCCGGTGGCGTACACCATCGAGGTGTAGCCGAACAGCGGCTTGCGCGAGAACGCCGGGATGATCGAACTGACCGCGCCGAATGCCGGCAGGATCATGATGTACACCTCGGGGTGGCCGAAGAACCAGAACACATGCTGGAACAACACCGGGTCGCCGCCGCCGGCGGCGCTGAAGAAGCTGGTGCCGAAATGGATATCCATCAGCATCATGGTTACCACACCGGCCAGCACCGGCATGACCGCAATCAGCAGAAACGCGGTAATCAGCCAGGTCCAGACGAAAAGCGGCATTTTCATCAGGGTCATGCCCGGCGCACGCAGGTTCAGAATGGTGGCGATGACGTTGATTGCGCCCATGATCGAACTGATGCCCATCAGGTGAATGGCAAAAATGAAGAACGTCACGCTGGCCGGCGCGTAGGTGGTCGACAGCGGCGCATAGAAGGTCCAGCCGAAGTTCGGCCCGCCGCCTGGGCTGAACAAGGTCGACACCAGCAACAGAAACGCCGCCGGCAGCAGCCAGAAGCTGAAGTTGTTCATGCGCGGCAGGGCCATGTCCGGGGCGCCGATCATCAGCGGGATCATCCAGTTGGCCAAGCCGACAAAGGCCGGCATCACCGCCCCGAACACCATGATCAGCCCATGCATGGTGGTCATCTGGTTGAAGAACGCAGGCTCCACGATCTGCAGGCCGGGCTGGAACAGCTCGGCGCGGATCACCATGGCGAACGAGCCGCCCAGCAGGAACATGCAGAACGCGAACCACAGGTACATAGTGCCGATGTCTTTGTGGTTGGTGGTCAGCACCCAGCGCATCAGGCCCTTGGCCGGGCCGTGGGCGTGCGCATGGCTGTGGTCATCGATCACTGCACTCATGTCCTGTCTCCTGCACTCTGGCCGCGGTTCATTGCGCTTGCCCCTGTTTCAGTGCCAGCACATCCTTGGGCGTCACCATGTCACCCTTGTTGTTGCCCCACGCATTGCGCTCGTAGGTCACCACGGCGGCGATGTCGACTTCCGACAGTTGCTTGCCGAACGCGGCCATGGCGGTGCCGGGCTTGCCGTGGAAGACAATGCCCAGGTGGTCCTGAATCGGCCCGGTGGCGACTTTCGAGCCCTTGAGCGCCGGGAACATCGGCGGCAGGCCCTGGCCCTCGGCCTGGTGACAGGCCACGCAGGTGGTGTGGTAGACCTTGTCGCCGCGCTCGACCAGCTCTTCGAGGGTCCAGGTCTTGCTGGTCAGCTCCTTGAGCTTGGCAGCCTCGGCCTTGCGCTCGCCCAGCCAGATGTCGTAGTCGGCCTGGCTTTTGACCTCGACCACTACCGGCATGAAGCCATGGTCCTTGCCGCACAGCTCGGTGCACTGGCCACGGTAGATGCCGGGCTTGTCGACCCGCGTCCAGGCCTCGTTGACAAAGCCCGGGATGGCATCGCGCTTGACCGCAAACGCCGGCACCCACCAGGAGTGGATCACGTCGGCGGCAGTCACCAGAAAACGCACCTTGGCGCCGACTGGCAGCACCAATGGCTGGTCGACTTCGAGCAGGTAATGCTCGTCCTTGGGGGCCTGGTTGGCGATTTGCGCGGCGGGGGTTGCGAGGTTGCTGAAGAATTCGACGTCCTGGCCCAGGTATTTGTAGTGCCACTTCCACTGGTAGCCGGTGACCTGGATGTCGATGTCCGATTCACTGGCGTCGTAGATATCGATAAGGGTCTTGGTGGCGGGGATCGCCATCACCACCAGGATCAGCAGCGGCACGACCGTCCAGAGGATTTCCACCCGGGTGTGCTCATGGAAGCTGGCCGGCTGTTGGCCAGTGGAGCGGCGGTGCACCACCATCGACCAGAACATGGCGCCGAACACCACCAGGCCGATGACCACGCAGATCCAGAAGATGGTCATGTGCAGGTCGAACACGGCGTGGGAAACGTCCGTGGCGCCGGGCGCCATGTTGACCGTCCACGCCGCGTTTGCCTGACCCATCGCCGACCACAGCAGGAGGCCCATCCAGACATGTGGATGTCGCATCATTGCGGGTTCCCCTTATCGTTCTTGTTGTCCCGGAGGCGTGGACGACCTGCTACGACAAAGGGGGGAACGGCGGCCAAGACTGCCTGGCTTCGACGACCGAGCCCCCTGCTAAAGGCAGTCGGGCCTCATCAACCAATCACGTTTCAAGCGGAGTATAGACAGGGGGCAAGGCTGCGCAATGCAGGCTATGAAATGATCTTGATGAAACCCTGCAAGCGGGCTGCAGGCCTTGTACAGCAAGGGCTGGGGCAAAATGATGGCACTTTGATATAACGCATTCGGCACACACGTGACCGATTTATAACAAATGCGTCTTAGGCATGTTGTATACCGAGCTACCTTAGTGTCTTCCGTTTGTAACGCCATGTCCCTGGAGTTGTCATGAACATCGCTGCTGTACGCGAGCAGATTAACCAAGCCCACCAACACGAGCGCCAGACAGGCCAACTCGAAGCCCGTCTCAAAGACCAAGCGCCGCACCTGCACCCTTCGATCCAACTGCCCCAAGACGCCCAAGGTACGCTGGCGCGTTTCGTCAGCGCCTACATCGACCAAGTGCCGGAATTGCTGGAGGCGGCCCATGAAGTGGCAGTCGAAGCCGGTATCGAGTCGCAGATCAAGCCGGTGCTGAAAATCGCCGAAGCTTATTTCCTGCAACCGCCCAGCGTGATGGCCGGCCACATTGGCCTGGATTGCCTGCTGGATGAGGCCTACCTGGCGCATCGCCTGGTGGAGGAAGTCAACGATCTGTATATCCGCCATTTCCAGCAGCCGTTGATTCCGGTGGACACTACCGTGGCCAACCTGATCGCCCATCAATTGATTGGCGAGACGTTCGCCAACCAGCTCGATGAAGTCGTGCACCACTCGGTGGACGAGATGCTCAACGAAGACAGCTTTGCGGCGGAGTCGGTGGAAACCTACCGCGAGCGCCTGAGCAGCCCCGAGACCGGCGCTGCCTGGAAGCGCTGGCCATGCCTGTCGCGCCAGCTCGGCGTGGAGTTGGGCCAGCCAGTCTGATTGGCTGGGCTTGACACGCCCCCTGTAGGAGCGGCCTCGTGTCGCGAAAGGGCTGCGAAGCAGCCCCGGCAATTCTGCATAAGTCACAAATCCTGGGGCC
>NZ_JABWRG010000086.1:0-21886 GCF_014268825.1 Pseudomonas sp. SWRI51
GGGCTGCGGAGCAGCCCCAGCGATTCTGGTGGGTGCGCAGATCCTGGGGCTGCTCCGCAGCCCTTTCGCGACACAAGGCCGCTCCTACACTGACCGCGTAGACGGCATCGATATGGGGATGGGCGAGCTATGGGAGCTGGCGATAGCCTGCGATGAGGCCAGAGCGCGATTGCGCAAAACCCACAAAGACCGCGCCGCTTGTGGTTTATGCGCACGCCGCTGCCGGCAAACGCATGCACAAGCGCAACCCGCGCTGGCCATTGACTGCCCACAGCATCCCACCCTGGCGCTCGATGGCACTGCGCGCGATGCTCAAGCCCAGACCAAACCCACCATCCCCAGGCCGCGAGCCATCCAGGCGGGTAAATGGCGCAAAGATGCGCTCCAGCTCGCCCTCGGCCACACCGCCGCCGTCATCTTCAAGGTCAATGCGCCAATAACTGCCCTCCCGCTGCCCGGCAAGCCGCACCACGCCATCGGCTGGCGAGTGGCGGATGGCGTTGCGCAACAGGTTTTCCAGCGCCTGGGCCAAGTGGTTGAGGTTGCCTTGCACCGCGCAATCGGCCGGCACCTCGCAGCGCAGCCGAGCCTGCGACCAGCCGCTTTCGTAGCAGGCGTTCTCGCTCAGCAGGTCCCACAAGGGGTGAATCTGGATCGGCTCGAACGCCACCGCCCCGCGCTCGGCGTCCTGCCAGGCCAACTGCAAGGTGTCCTCGACCAGTTGCTGCATGGCGTCCACCTCGCGGTGCAGACGCTCGCGCAGGCGCTGCAGGTCGGTCTCGCCGTCGCAAGCCACACGCAGCCGGCTGAGCGGGGTGCGCATTTCGTGGGAAAGGTCACGCAACAACTGCTGCTGCAAGGCCACCGTCCCTTGCAGCCGCTCTGCCATCTGGTCGAAGGCACGGCCCAGTTCGCCAAGCTCGTCCTTGCGCTGGGTGGTGCGCGAGTCCAGCCGCGCGGTGAGCTGGTCGGCGCGCCAGGCGTTGGCCTGCTCGCGCAGCTGGTTCAGCGGCACGATCAGCATGCGGTACAGGCCTACGCACAGCAGCAGCGTGAACAACCCGGGGATAATGCCGTTGGTCACAATTTGCCAGGCCAGGCGGTAATGGCCTGGGTTAAGGCGCTGGGGCAGCTCCATAACCAACATGCCCTGCTCGGGCACCGTGGGGAACGGCAGGCGCAGCCAGGGCTGGCCAACGATGCGCCGGCTCATCGGCCAGTCGATGCCGCGCAGGCGGGTCAGGTGCTGGGTTTGTTCGGCGTTGAGCGGCACGCTGCCCAAGGGTTGCAGGTCGGCATCGAGCACAGCGGCCCAGCCAGGCTCATGGCCCTGCAATTGCTCAAGCCAACGGTCGACCCCTTCACGCCCGCCTTCAAGCCAGGCCTGCTCTGCCTGGGCTGCATAGCCGCGCAGCACGGCGCGCGCCGGCTCGTCGAGAAAAGCGTTGCGGGTTTCCATGTGCCGGCCCCAGGTGTAGCTGAGGCCGATCATCAGCAGGCAGAAGCCCACCAGCAGAATGAACAGTTTCCAGAACAGCGAATGGCGGTTGAGCACAGTCAGTCGGCCTCGCCAGCTGCGAACACATAGCCCTTGCCCCACACCGTGCGCAGCTGGCGCTCGTGGTAGCCGATGGCCTTGAGCTTGCGGCGGATCTGGCTGACGTGCATGTCCAGGCTGCGGTCGTGGCGTGAATAACCACGCTGTAATACCTGCCGATAAAGGAAGGGCTTGCTCAACACCTCGTCCTGGCTGCGGTACAAGGTGTCGAGCAGGCGGTATTCGCTGGGGGTCAGGCCTGCCCAGGCATCGCCCAGGCTCACATCCGCGAGCGCCTCGTCGAAGCACAGCGCGCTGGCTGGCAGTTCGCGCGGAGCCTGGTTGCGCCGCTCAAAGGCAACCCTACGCAATACCGCATCGATGCGCACGCGCAGTTCGGCAAAGCTGAACGGTTTGGGCAGGTAGTCGTCGGCGCCGCGCTCGAAGCCGCTGATGCGATCCGCCTCAGCGCCGAGCGCCGACATCAGGATGACGGGCGTGGCGCTGTGCTGGCGCAGGCGGGCCAAGGCTTCAAGCCCGTTGAGGCCAGGCAGCAGGATGTCCAACAGCACCAGATCGAAGGCCTGCTGCCCGGCGGTTTCAAGCCCTTGCAGCCCATTGCGGCACCAGGTCACTTGAAAACCGCCGCGTTGCAGTTCGTCGTGCAGGTAGGCGCCCAGCACGGGGTCGTCTTCAATGGCAAGAATGCTTGAAGGGTGAATGGGTACCGGATGCATTGGCAACTGCCATCAATTCTCAATTACGTGATTATTGGGCAAGCGCTGCCGCCAGGCAACAGCGAAACGACAAGCGTTGCAGGTGCCGCCATACAGGCAAAAAACAGATACAAATGAGTGCATTGCCACTGCTCGCGGAGTAACGTTCGCGCAGATGCGCCCGGCGCACGTTTTATGCACATGACAGGAGACAGGTGTGCTCGACCGATTAGGAATCCGCAGTCGCGTGCTGTTACTGGCCTTGCTGCCAGCAGCGCTCATGGCCCTGGTGCTGGGCACCTACTTCACCTGGCTGCAACAGAGCGAACTGCGTACGCAACTGCTGCAACGCGGCAAGATGATCGCCGAGCAGTTGGCGCCATTGGCCGCACCGGCAATGGCCCACCAGTCCCCTGCGCAACTGGAGCGCATCGCCGCGCAGGCCCTGGAACAGACCGACGTGCGCGCCGTGGCGTTTCTGAGCCCGGACCGCAAGCGCCTGGCCCATGCCGGCCCGAGCATGCTCAACCAGCCGCCCAGCGGCGGCACCGGTACGCAATTGCTGCAACGCACCGGCAACGATGCCACCCGCTACCTGATGCCGGTATTCGGCCACCACCGCGACCTGGCCACCGACGCCGTGCCCGAGGAGGCCGAGCGCTTGCTTGGCTGGGTCGAGATCGAGCTGTCCCATGACGGCACCTTGCTGCGTGGCTACCGCAACCTGTTTACCAGCCTGTTATTGATACTGGTCGGCCTGAGCCTGACCGCCCTGCTGGCCCTGCGCATGAGCCGCACCATCAACGAGCCGATCAAGCACATCAAGCATGCGGTCAACCAACTCAAGGACGGCCACCTCGAAGAACGCCTGCCGGCCATGGGCAGCCATGAGCTGGATGAACTGGCAGCCGGTATCAACCGCATGGCCGAAACCCTGCAAAACGCCCACGAAGAGCTGCAGCACAGCATCGACCAGGCCACCGAAGATGTGCGTCAGAACCTGGAAACCATCGAGATCCAGAACATCGAACTGGACATGGCGCGCAAGGAGGCCCTGGAGGCCAGCCGTATCAAGTCCGAGTTTCTGGCCAACATGAGCCACGAGATCCGCACCCCGCTCAACGGCATTCTGGGCTTCACCCACCTGTTGCAGAAAAGCGAACTGACGCCGCGCCAGCTCGACTATTTAGGCACCATCGAAAAGTCGGCCGACAACCTGCTGGGGATCATCAACGAGATTCTCGACTTCTCCAAGATCGAGGCCGGCAAGCTGGTGCTCGACAGCATTCCGTTCAACCTGCGCGACCTGATCCAAGACACCCTGACCATCCTCGCCCCGGCCGCCCACGCCAAGCAGCTGGAGCTGCTCAGCCTGGTGTACCGCGACACGCCGCTGTCGCTGGTCGGCGACCCGCTGCGGCTCAAGCAGATTTTGACCAACCTGGTGAGCAACGCGATCAAGTTCACCCGCGAAGGCACCATCGTCGTCCGCGCCATGGTCGAGGACGAGCAGGATGACCATGCGCAACTGCGTATCAGCGTGCAGGACACCGGCATCGGCCTGTCGCCACAGGATGTGCGCACGTTGTTCCAGGCGTTCAGCCAGGCCGACAACTCGCTGTCGCGCCAGCCCGGTGGCACTGGCCTTGGGCTGGTGATTTCCAAACGCCTGATCGAGCAGATGGGCGGTGAGATCGGCGTGGACAGCACCCCGGGGGAGGGTTCGCAATTCTGGATCAGCATCAACCTGCCACGGGCCCATGACGATGCCGAAGAACAGCCGCTGCAAGCCCTGATCGGGCGCCGCGCGGCCATCGTCGACGGCCATGACCTGGCCCGCCAGGCCCTGGAGCATCAGCTTGAGGACTGCGGCCTGGCGGTGAGCCTGTTCTCTTCCTACGAGCAACTGCTGCAAGCGGTCAACGCGGCAAGCCAGGCCGGCCAGCCGTTCGACTTCGCCGTGCTCGGGGCCAACCTGGGCAGCCTGTCGCCCGAGCAGCTGGGCCAGTGCCATCAGCAGCTCGAACGCCTGGGCTGCCAGTGCGTGGTGCTGTGCCCGACCACCGAACAACCGCTGTATCACCCGTATCTGCCCAACGCCTATGGGCAATTGCTGGCCAAACCCACCTGCTCGCGCAAGCTGCGCCGGCTGCTGGTCGACCTGGTGCAGCCGCGGCGCATCCTCGGCGAGGCACGCATAGACAGTGGCGAGCGCATGCCCAAGGTGCTGTGCGTCGACGATAACCCGGCCAACCTGATGCTGGTGCAGACCCTGCTCGAAGACATGGGCGCGGCGGTGCTGGCTGTAGACAGCGGTTTTGCCGCCCTGCAAGCGGTGCAGAACGAGGCCTTCGACCTGGTGCTGATGGATGTGCAGATGCCCGGCATGGACGGGCGCGCCTGTACCGAGCAGATTCGCCAATGGGAAAGCACCCAGAGCGGCCCGGTGCTGCCCATCGTCGCCCTCACCGCGCATGCCATGGCCAACGAAAAACGTGCGCTGCTGCAAAGCGGCATGGACGATTACCTGACCAAGCCGATCAGCGAGCGCCAACTGGCGCAGGTGGTGATGAAATGGACCGGCCTGACCTTGGGCGCAACCTCCCAGGAGCGCGCTGCCGAGCAACTGCCGGACAGCGAACTGAAAGTGCTCGACCCTGAAGAAGGCCTGCGCCTGGCCGCCAACAAGCCAGACCTTGCCGCCGACATGCTGGCGATGCTGCTGGCCTCGCTGGATGCCGACCGCGAAGCCATCCACATTGCCCGCCAAGATGACGACCGCACCGCCTTGATCGAGCGCGTGCACCGCCTCAATGGCGCCTCGCGCTATTGCGGGGTACCGCAACTGCGCGCCGCCTGCCAACGCAGCGAAACACTGCTGAAACAGGACAGCCCGCAGGCGCTGCAAGCGCTGGATGAACTGGACCGGGCGATCATCCGCCTTGCCGAGCAGGCGCGCTTGAGCGCGTGATCGGCGCTATGCAGGTCAACACCGCGCGCCTGGCGTGTGGTTAGACTGTTGCTGTTGCCATAAAAGGACTACCGCCATGCGCGCACTGTTGTTCAGCAGCCAGCACTACGACCAGGAAAGCTTTGCCCGCAGCGCCGCTGGCAGCAACCTGGACCTGCACTACCAGCCCGCCCGGCTGACCCTCGACACCGCCCCACTGGCCCACGGCTATGAAGTGGTGTGCGCGTTCATCAACGACGAACTTGACGCTGCGGTGCTGGAGCGCCTGGCCGAGGGCGGCACGCGGTTGATTGCGCTGCGTTCGGCGGGTTACAACCACGTCGACCTGGCCGCAGCCGAGCGCCTGGGGCTGAGTGTGGTGCGGGTGCCGGCGTATTCGCCGCACGCCGTCGCCGAGCATGCCGTGGCGCTGATTCTGGCACTGAACCGCCGCCTGCACCGGGCCTATAACCGCACCCGCGAGGGCGATTTCACCTTGCATGGGCTGACCGGTTTCGACCTGCATGGCAAGACGGTCGGGGTGGTCGGCACCGGGCAGATCGGCGCGGCCTTCGCCCGCATCATGGCCGGTTTGGGCTGCCAGCTGCTGGCCTACGACCCCTACCCCAACCCCGAACTGCTGGCCTTGGGTGCCCGCTACCTGCCGCTGCCCGAGCTGCTGCGTGAAGCACGCATCATCAGCCTGCACTGCCCGCTGACCGCAGACACCCGGCACCTGATCAACGCCAGGAGCCTTGCGCAGATTCAGCACGGCGCCATGCTGATCAATACCGGGCGCGGCGCGCTGGTGGACACCCCCGCGCTGATCGAGGCGCTCAAGAGCGGCCAGCTCGGCTACCTGGGGCTGGATGTCTATGAAGAAGAGGCCCAACTGTTTTTCGAGGACCGCTCCGACCAGCCGCTGCAGGACGATGTGCTGGCGCGCCTGCTGACCTTCCCCAATGTGATCATCACCGCGCACCAGGCGTTTCTCACCCGCGAAGCGCTGGATGCCATCGCCGCGACCACGCTGGACAACATCAACCGCTGGGCGGCAGGCAATCCGCAGAATCTGGTCACAAAGTGATGCTAGGATACGCGGCATTTCTGGAGGACCCATGGTCGAGCACGATTTCCGCTACACCCTTTTCAACCCGCAACACACCTTGATCGAATGCCGCGCGCTGGTACCGGGCCGTTACCAGGTGACCGGCAACGGCGGCTCGATCCAGAAGGGTGACGCCCTGCTGGTGTCGCTCAAAGGCAGCAAGACCCTGTCCATGCGCCTGACCGTGGACAGCGTGCGCCACCTGATCAACCCGACCGGCCAGTGGGTCGCCGTGGCCCAGGGCCCGGTGTTCAACGAGCTGGAAATTCACCAGTGGCAGGTCAACTGCGACCGCTGCCAGGCGCAGTTGGACTTCGAGTTCGCCGCCGAAGCCAAACTTGGCAAAAAGGGCCACGCCCCAGCCGCCACCGCGCGCATTGCCGAGCTGGGCTGGACCAGCCAGGGCAACGCCCACCTGTGCCCCAACTGCCAGGAGCGTGGTGAGTGAAACAGTTGTTGACTGCCGCCCTGCTCGCTTGCGGCCTGGCCGGTTGCGCTTCGCAGCCTTCGCCATTGCAAAAGGAGCAGAGCTATGTGCTGGAATGGATCGGCGAACGCCCGCTGATGGACTACAGCCACCTGACCCTGACCCTGGCCAGCGATGGCCGCGCCTACGGCAATGCCGGCTGCAACCATTGGTTTGCACCGTATACGCTTGACGGCGAGCAACTGAGCTTCGGCAAGGTCGGCAAGACCCGCAAGCTGTGCTCACCGGCGCTGATGGAGCAGGAAAAACGCTTCTTGCAGGCACTGGAGACCGTGCAACGCTGGGATGTGTCGCCCATCGAGCAGATCCGCTTCTGGCCCGCCGAAGGCAAGCCGCTGCGCTTTTGGCCTGAGGAAGGCTGACGGGCCCAGGGCCCTTCGCGGGTCAAGCCCGCTCCCACGCCTGTAGGAGCGGGCTTGCCCCGCGAACAGCCGCTCAGGCGCCGCCTTTGAGCGCCTTGATCTTCGCCTGCAGGCCCTCGAGGGTCTGCTCGCCGAGCAGCTGTTCGCGCACCTTGCCTTTGTCATCGATGATGTAGGTCACCGGCAACGCTTCGCTGCGTGGCAGCTTGAAGTGCTCGGCCGGGTCCTGGGCGAGCACAGTGAAGTCGATGCCGAGGGTATCGGCAGCGGTTTTGAGCTCCGCGCCCTGCAGCCCGTCATAGTTCACTCCCAACACCTTGATGCCCTGGGCCTGCCACTGCTTGGCCGCGGTATTGAGCGCGGGGATTTCCGTGCGGCACGGGCCGCACCATTCGGCCCAGTAGTTGAGCACCAGCCAGTGCCCGTCGAGCTGTTGCGCCTGCACCGCGTTACCGTGCTGGTCCACGCCGTAATCGGCACCGCAACCGCCGAGCAACAAGCCCGCGGTAATGGCCAGTGCAGCTGCCAAACGCCTTGCCATGGGTCAATCCTTCTGCAAGTTTTTCAAAGCCTGGAGCCGATCGCTGCGGTTAGAATAGCCGCCACACCCTGCTGGATGCGACCCGCCATGACCGACCTGACGCTGTATCATAACCCGCGCTGCTCCAAATCCCGTGCAGCCTTGGAGCTGCTCGAAGAACGCGGCCTGACCGCCAACGTCGTGCGCTACCTCGAAACCCCACCCGACGCCCCCACCCTGCAACAGCTGCTGGCCAAGCTGGGCATCGGCGCGCGCCAGCTGCTGCGCAGCGGCGAAGACGAGTACAAGGCGCTGAACCTGGCGGACCCGGCATTGACCGAGGCGCAACTGATCGACGCCATGGTGCAACACCCCAAACTCATCGAGCGGCCGATTCTGGTTGCCGGCAACAAGGCTGCCATCGGCCGCCCACTGGACAACCTGGTGGAGATCCTGCCGTGAGCGACCCCTACATCCTGGTGCTCTATTACAGCCGCCACGGCTCCACCAGCGAAATGGCCCGGCACATCGCCCGTGGCATCGAGATGGCCGGCCTTGAAGCCCGCCTGCGCACGGTGCCAGCGGTTTCCACCGAGTGCGAAGCGGTGGCTGCGGACATCCCGGCCAGCGGCGCGCTGTACGCGACCCTCGACGACCTGCGCCACTGCGCGGGCCTGGCCATGGGCAGCCCGACGCGCTTTGGCAACATGGCTGCGCCGCTGAAGTACTTCATCGATGGCACCAGCAGCCTGTGGCTGGGCGGCGAATTGGTCGGCAAGCCGGCTGCGGTGTTCACCTCCACCGCCAGCCTGCACGGTGGCCAGGAAACCACCCTGCTGTCGATGCTGCTGCCGCTGATGCACCACGGCATGCTGGTCACCGGCCTGCCATACAGCGAATCGGCGCTGCTCGAAACCGCCGGCGGCGGCACCCCTTATGGGGCTAGCCATCACGCCGGTGCCGACGGCAAGCGCGAGCTCGACCCGCACGAAATCACCCTGTGCCGCGCGCTGGGCCAACGCCTGGCCAACACCGCCAAAGCCCTCGGGGGCCAACGTGGCTAAAAAGCCTAAAGTACTGCCGCCGCTGGCCTGGCTGGCGCCACGGGCGCGCCTGATGCGGGCATTGAGCCTGGCCTGCTTCTTTGGCCTGATCGCGCTGCTGGTGGTCAACAACCTGTGGTTCGCCAACCTGCACGGGGCGAGGGTCGAGGTCATTCTGGCGGTCGAGCTGGTGCCGTTGCTGTTGCTGCTGCCGGGCATGCTGATGGGCAGCGCCAGGGCGCATGCCTGGGCCTGCTTTGTGGTGAACATCTATTTCATCAAGGGCGTGCTGGCCGCGTTCGACCCGGCCCGGGCGCTGTTTGGCTGGGTCGAGGTGCTGGTGAGCCTGGGGCTGTTCATTGCCGGGCTGCTGTATGTGCGCTGGAAGTTTCAGCTGGAACGGCGCATGGCCGGCGAAGGCAGTTAGGCCCTATCGCGGGGCAAGCCCGCTCCCACGCTGCCCAGTTCTCTGCGCGACAGCGCAGCCCGTAAGAGCTGGGTGATCTCCCACAGGATGCATGAAAGCTGCTTTTGTGGGAGCGGGCTTGCCCCGCGATAGCCTTACCCCTGCGCTCAGTGGTTGACGGTATGCGCCAGCATGACCGACAACTGGCACAGCGGCCGGCCGCTCTCGGCGTGCCACTGATTGAACGCCTGTTGCACCAGCGCCAGGTCGCGCTGGCTGGTGGGGGCCTTGTCGATGATTTTCTGCGCGATCAGCGCGGCGGCCATGTCATCGGTGGGGATGAACGTATCCTTGCCAACCATGCGCAAGAACCGCGGCGCCGACAGCCCGCCCAACTGAGTACCGTGCTTGGCCAGGTATTTCCAAAGCCCGACAATATCGGTTTCGGGCCAGGCGGCGATGAACGCTGCAAAACTGCCGTGCTCCTTGGCCACATCCAGCACCATCTGCGCGTTGCGCGGCACGCTCTTGAGCTTGCCCAAGTGGCGGATGATGCGCGTGTCCTGCATCAACCGCTCCAGATGCTCGGCGCTCATCAGCACGACCTTTTCCGGGTCGAAGCCGAAGAATACCTGCTCGAACGCCGGCCACTTGGCGTCCACCAGGCTGTGCTTGAGACCTGCGCGGAACACCCGCAACGCCAAGGTCGACAGGTAGCGGTCATCACTGACCGCGCGCAATTGCGCAGGCGTGCGCGGCTGCGGCAGAAACGCCTCCAGCGCCTGGGCCGAACCAAAGCGGTTCAGGCAGTACTCATGCAACCACTGATAATCGCGCATGCGGTCAGATGTTCAGCACGTCGAGAAAACGCGGCGTGGCGCTTTCGTCGATTTTCAGACTGGTGAAGTCGAACAGGTTGCGGTCGGCCAACTGCGACGGCGCCACGTTTTGCAGGGCGCGGAAAATGCTCTCGGAACGGCCCGGGTGCTTGCGCTCCCACTCCACCAGCATGTCCTTGACCACCTGGCGCTGCAGGTTCTCCTGCGAACCACACAGGTTGCACGGGATGATCGGGAATTCGCGCATGTCCGAGTAGGCCTGGATGTCTTTCTCGTTGCAGTACGCCAGCGGGCGGATCACCACGTTGCGGCCATCATCGGCGCGCAGCTTGGGTGGCATGGCCTTGAGCGCGCCGTTGAAGAACATGTTGAGGAAGAACGTCTCGACGATGTCATCGCGGTGGTGGCCCAGGGCCATTTTGGTAGCACCGATTTCGTCCGCGAAGGTGTACAGCGTGCCGCGACGCAGGCGCGAACACAGCGAGCAGGTGGTCTTGCCCTCGGGGATCAATTCCTTGACCACCGAATAGGTGTCTTTTTCGACGATGTGGTACTCGACACCCAGGCTCTTCAGGTACGCCGGCAGCACGTGCTCGGGGAAGCCTGGCTGCTTCTGGTCCATGTTCACTGCAACGATCTCGAACTGGATCGGCGCCACCTTCTGCAGGTGCAACAGAACGTCGAGCATGGTGTAGCTGTCCTTGCCGCCAGACAGGCAGACCATGACCTTGTCGCCATCTTCAATCATGTTGAAGTCGGTGATGGCTTCGCCGGCGAGGCGACGCAGGCGTTTTTGCAGTTTGTTCTGGTTGACCGAGAGGGTGCCCATAGCGCTTGAATCCGCGAGGTGTGACAAAAGCCGGCTATTTTACGCACAAACCGCGCCCCGCTGTAGGCCTTCCGACAAAGACTTCGCGGGAATCAGCCAAGCGAGTTACAGCGCGATTTGCTCTAAAAAGCGCCGTTTGTGCCGGGTAGCGCTTCCTATACTGCGACATAAGGCCACATCCGCCCACCTGCGGGCACCTTGGCCTCGGGCCACTGGCGCGCCATGGGCAAGCCGCTGGCAACGACGACTGACAGGAGTGACCGGCATGATCCATCACGTTGTGGGGCTATTTACCCATCCTGACCAGGAATGGCGGGAAATCCGTGGCGAAGACGAAACCATCAGCCACATGTACCTGACACACACCTTGGTGCTGGCGGCGATCCCGGCCATTTCAGCGTTCATCGGCACCACCCAGGTGGGCTGGGTGATCGGCGAACGGCCAGCGGTGATGCTGACCATGGAAAGCGCCGTGTGGATGAGTGTGATGTCCTACCTGGCGATGCTCGCCGGGGTGGCGGTGATGGGCGCGTTCATCCACTGGATGGCACGCACCTATGATGCCAACCCGAGCATGGCGCAGTGCATCGCCTTTGCGACCTATACCGCCACCCCGCTGTTCATCGGCGGGCTCGCCGCGCTGTACCCGCACCTGTGGCTGGGCATGCTGATCGGCACGGCAGCGATCTGCTACACGGTGTACCTGTTGTATGTCGGGCTGCCGACCTTCATGAACATCCCGGCCGATGAGGGCTTTCTGTTCTCAAGTTCCGTGCTGGCGGTGGGCCTGGTGGTGCTGGTGGCGATCATGGCGGCCACGGTGATCATCTGGGGGTTGGGTGTGGGGCCTGTGTATACCAACTGAAGATCGGATAATTCAACCGCCACGCGGGCGGTGTGTAGGAGCGGCCTCGTGTCGCGAAAGGGCTGCGTAGCAGCCCCGGCGATTTTGCATGACGCGCAGATCCTGGGGCCGCTTCGCCGCACTTTCGCGACGCAAGGCCGCTCCTACAAGGCGCTGATTGCGGCATAATGCCGGGCCAGGAGACCCGCCCCGCCATGCCCGAGCTGCTCAAACAACGCGTCGAAACCTGCTACCAACAAGCTGAAACCTTCTTCAAACGCCCCTTCCCGCGCCCGCAAGTCAGCTTCAAGCTGCGCGGCCAGAAGGCCGGCGTCGCCCATCTGCACGAAAACCTGCTGCGCTTCAACTTGCAGCTGTACCGCGAAAACCAGGAAGACTTCCTGCGCCAGACCGTGGCCCACGAGGTGGCGCACCTGGTCGCCCACCAATTGTTCGGTGACCGTATCCAGGCCCACGGCGAAGAATGGCAACTGATCATGCGCGGGGTCTACGAGCTGCCCCCCAACCGTTGCCACAACTATGCAGTGCAGCGGCGCAGCGCCACGCGCTACATCTATACCTGCCGCTGCCCGGAACAAGACTTCCCGTTCACGGCGCAGCGCCACACCCTGGTGGCCAAGGGGCGGCGCTACCTGTGCAAACGTTGCCGGCAGACCTTGGTATTCAGCGGGCAGACGCGGGTGGAGTGAGCCACCCGCCCTGAATCACGCAACGCCTACCAGGTGCTCGGCAGTAAACTGCTGCACGCCCACCAGCTGGATCTCGAAGTCAGCGGTGAACTTGCCGTCACTGCCCAACTTGGCGTCGATGTTGCCCGAGAGGATCTCATTGGCAAAACGCAGCTGGCCGGCACCGGTGAAATCGCCGGAACCGATGTAGGTGAAGGTGTTGATGCCTTTGAGCAGCACGTTGGCGTCGATCTTGGTCAGGTCGATGCGGTCGCCTTCGGCGCCGTTGAAGTCGGTGATGACATCCCGCTTGTCGCCCAGGCCGATTTCACTGATCAGGTTGAACACAAAACGGTCTGCGCCCGTGCCGCCGGTCATGGTGTCGGTGCCCAGGCCGCCGATCAGTACGTCATCGCCTGCCCCGCCATCCAGCACATCATTGCCGGCGCCGCCATTGAGGGTGTTGTTGCCGGCATTGCCGGTCATCACGTTGGCCGCAGCGTTACCGGTGCCGTTGAGGTGCTCGGTGCCGGTCAGCACCAGGTTTTCGAAGTTGGCCGCCAAGGTCCAGTTGACCGAGGCGCGCACGGTGTCGATGCCGGCGTTGACGCCTTCGATCAGCACGTCGCGCACGTCGTCCACCACATAGGTGTCATTGCCCTTGCCGCCAATAAGGGTATCGACGCCCGCCCCGCCGTCCAGCACGTTGTCGCCGTCGTTGCCGGTGATGCGGTTGTTCAACGCATTGCCGGTGCCATTGAGGTTGCCAGCGCCGGTCAGGGTGAGGTTTTCGAGGTTGTCGCCCAAGGCCCAGCTCACCGAGGCAAATACGTTGTCGATTTCCTTGGGCGAGGTGCCGGCTTCGATGATCACGTCACCTACGTTGTCGACGTAGTAGGTGTCGTTGCCCAGCCCGCCGATCAACGTGTTCACCCCGCCACCGCCCCGCAGCACGTTGGCGCCGTCGTTGCCGGTGAGGATGTTGTTCAGTGAGTTGCCAGTCAGGTTGAGGTTGGCCTTGCCGAGCAGCTCGCCTTCTTCGATGTTATCGGCCAGCACGTAGCTGATCGAGGCGCGCACCAGGTCGCGGCCTTCGTTAAAGGCTTCGGTCACCACATCGCGCACGTTATCGACGTAATAGATGTCATTGCCCAGGCCGCCGATCATGGTGTCGATACCCACGCCGCCATCGAGCAGGTCGTCGCCCGCGCCGCCTTCGAGGCGGTCATTGCCGGCGCCGCCGAACAATTGGTTGTCACCACTGTTGCCAATCAGCACGTTCGCCTGCGCATTGCCGGTGCCGCGCAAGTTGCCGTTGCCGGTCAGCAGCAGGTTTTCGACGTTGGCGGCCAGGGTCCAGTCCAGCGAAGCGCGCACGGTGTCGATACCGCCGTTGGCCGCTTCGAGGGTCTGGTCGCCAATATTGTCGACGATGTAGGTGTCGTTGCCGGCCCCGCCGCTCATGATGTCAGCGCCAGCGCCGCCATCGAGCAGGTTGTTGCCGCTGTTGCCGGTCAGGCGGTTGTCCAGCGCGTTGCCGATGGCGTCAAGGTGGGCCGCGCCGAGCAGGGTGAGGTTTTCCAGGTTGTCACCCAGGGTCCAGCTGACCGAGGCGAACACGCTGTCGATTTCGCTGGCCAGGGCGCTGGTTTCGATGATCACGTCATCGCTGCTGTCGACGTAGTAGGTGTCGTTGCCCAGGCCGCCGATGAGCGTGTCACGCCCGCCCTCGCCCTTGAGGATGTTGTTGCCGGCGTTGCCGGTCAGCACGTTGTCGCCGGCATTGCCGGTCAGGTTCAGGTTGGCCGTGCCGAGCAGCTCGCCGTCTTCGACGTTGGCGGTGAGCACGTAGGTGATCGAGCTGCGCACCAGGTCGCGGCCTTCGCCAGCCAATTCCACTACCACGTCCCGGATGTTATCAACGTAATACGTGTCATCACCCAGGCCGCCGATCATGCGGTCCGCGCCCAGCCCGCCATCGAGCACGTTGTTGCCGGCATTGCCGGTCAGCACGTTGGCCAGGGCGTTACCGGTGCCATTGAGGTTGGCACTGCCGGTGAGTTCGAGGTTTTCCAGGTTGGCGCCAAGCGCCCAGCTCAGCGAGGCGCGCACGGTGTCGATACCCGCGTTGACGCCTTCGATCACCTCATCGCCTGCGTTGTCGACCACGTAGGTGTCGTTGCCGGCACCGCCGCTCATCTTGTCGGCGCCAGCGCCGCCGTCGAGTACGTTGTTGCCGGCGTTGCCGATCAGCACGTTGTTCAGCGCGTTGCCGGTGGCGTTGATCGCCGCGCGGCCGGTCAGGGTGAGGTTTTCCAGGTTGTCGCCCAAGGTATAGCTGATCGACGCCATCACGGTGTCGATCTCGCTGGCCAGGGTGCTGTCTTCGACGACCACGTCGCCTGCGTTGTCGACGATGTAGGTGTCGTTGCCCAGGCCGCCGCGCATGATGTCGGCGCCGCCACGGCCGTCGAGCACGTTGTCCAGGTCGTTGCCGATCAAGGTGTCGGCGAAGGCGGAACCGGTGGCGTTTTCGATCTTGGCGCCGTAGGCGATGGCCAGGCCGTCGTTGACATAGGCCCCGAGGTTGTAGTCATAGAACAACGCGCCGATGTTGCTGTAAGCCCCTTCATTCAAGTCCAACTTCACGCCTGCGCGCTGGTTGCTGGCATCGATGGTGTCGGTGCCGCCTGCGTCCCACAACGTCTGGAACACCACCTGGCCGGGCTTGAAGCTGTAGGTATCGTCGCCGCTGTGCCACTTCATGTTGGCGCCGTACAGGCGCTGCATCACCAGAATGTCGAGCAACATCGGCGTGGTTGGCTCGACGTAGGCCCTGAGCGTGTTGTCGGTGAAATACAGGTTCTGGTAGCTCATCAGGGTGAGGCGCACGTCATCCAGCTCTGTCGGCAATACCGCCGAGTTGCTGGCCGAGGCGCTGAACGGATGCTTCAGGCCCAGGGCATGACCGATCTCGTGCATGAAGGTCATGAAGTCATAGGAGCCGGGCAGCGGATTGGCCTGGTTGGTGTGCTTGCCGATCCAGACATCGCCCGCGCTGGGGTTGTTGGCCGGGTAGTAGGCCCACGCGGCGGCATCTTCATCCATATTGCTGTAGCCGCCAAAGCGCAAGTCACCGACGGTGGTGCGCGACTCGGCAACCAAGGTGAATTTGATGTCGGCCACCGCAGACCACGCTGCCAGCGCGCCGGTCACGGCAGTTTTCTGCGCGGCGGTCAGCGAGTACGCGGCGCGGTACTCGTTGCTGTCGGTATAGCGGGTGGCGAACATCGAGACGTTCGGGGTGACGAAGCTGTAGGTCAGGGGGGTGCTACCGCCGGTGAAGTATGAAGAGGTATCCCAGGCGGAGCCGGCAAGCAGACTATCAACGAGGTTGTTGCCCGACAGCGAAACACTGCGAGCCGAGGTGTAACCGATGGGGCTGGGCATTGCACTACATTCCTGAATAGACCGTGAACATCCGTGTACTCAACGCCTGGCCGGTCCGTAAATCCCAGGCAATAAAAAGTGATGGCTATTTAACACTAAATTGGCGCCAAAAGAACGTTGCGCCCGTCGGACAGGCACAAAAAAACCCATCCGAAGATGGGTTTTTTCAGGTTACCGCTGCGCTATCAGCGCGCCGGGCCTTCCGCTACGCCGAGGTCGTCGGTCGGGCGGGTGTCGATCAGCGGGGCACCACCGGAGGCCAGCTCAGCCTGCAGCACGTCGGTGTCCAGCTCCTTGACCCACTTGGCGACAACCACGGTGGCAACAGCGTTGCCGATCAGGTTGGTCAGGGCGCGGGCTTCGGACATGAAGCGGTCGATGCCGAGGATCAGTGCCAGGCCTGCAACCGGCAGGTGGCCGACGGCGGACAGGGTGGCAGCCAGCACGATGAAGCCCGAACCGGTAACGCCGGCAGCACCTTTGGACGCAACCAGCAGCACCAGCAGCAGGGTGATCTGGTGGGTGATGTCCATGGTGGTGTCGGTGGCCTGGGCGATGAACACCGCAGCCATGGTCAGGTAGATCGAGGTGCCGTCGAGGTTGAACGAGTAGCCAGTCGGGATTACCAGGCCAACGACCGATTTCTTCGCACCCAGGCGCTCCATCTTGGCCAGCATGCGTGGCAGGGCCGACTCGGACGACGAGGTGCCCAGCACGATCAGCAGTTCTTCACGGATGTAGCGGATCAGCTTGAGGACGCTGAAGCCGTGGGCGCGGCAGATACCGCCCAGTACCACCAGGATGAACAGTAGGCAGGTGATGTAGAAGCAGGCCATCAGGTAGCCCAGCTGCACCAGCGAACCCACGCCGTACTGGCCGATGGTGAAGGCCATGGCACCGAAGGCACCGACCGGCGCCAGCTTCATGATCATGTTGATGATGTTGAACATGACGTGGGCGAAGCGGTCGATCATGTCCAGCACCGGCTTGCCGTAGCTGCCCAGGCGGTGCAGGGCGAAGCCGAACAGCACGGAGAACATCAGCACTTGCAGGATGTCGCCGTTGGCGAAGGCACCGACAACGGTGTTAGGGATGACGTTGAGCAGGAAACCGACGGTGGTCTGCTGCGCGCCGGCGGCGGCATAGGCGGCCACGCTGCTGGCGTTCAGGGTGCTGACGTCGACGTGCATGCCGGCGCCCGGCTGGACCACGTTGACCACGACCAGGCCGATGATCAGCGCGACGGTGGAGACAACTTCGAAATACAGCAGCGCGTAACCGCCGGTCTTGCCGACCGACTTCATGCTTTGCATGCCAGCGATGCCGCTGACCACGGTACAGAAGATGATCGGGGCGATGACCATCTTGATCAGTTTTACGAAACCATCACCCAGCGGTTTGAGGGCGACGCCGGTTTCGGGGTAGTAGTGGCCAAGCAGGATACCGATGGTGATCGCGACGATCACCTGGACATACAGCGATTTGTACAGCGGCTGACGAGTCGTCATGGCTTAGTTTCCTCAAGTGTGCCGGCGCATCCCTTCAAGGATGTGGGCACCTGAATCGCGAACCCTCCTGCACCTGGAGGGATTTGTCATTGTTTTCGAGCAGCCTGGCAGGCGTCTGCCCGGTCTCTGATGAACACTTAGCAAGGGCGATGCCAAAATGCCCGACGGCGGTGCAAAGCCAATGTTTACGGGATATTTTTGCCCTGAGACAGGGCGCGGGGTGGGGGTTCGGCTGGCGGATTTCCGCCCGGTGGCGGGTTTCGTACAGAGGGGGTGGCGGGAATCCGCCCTGGCCGCTGTGGGAGCGGTCTTGTGCCGCGATGGGGCGTGCGTCCCTTAAATGGGCGCCTCACTCAAAATGGCTGGGGGACTAAGCGTCGGCATCACAAATGAATACGCGTAAACACCTCAAAACCACAGCAAAGAACCACAGGTATCAGCAAACCTGCACCGGCCTCATCGCAGGCTATCGCCAGCTCCCACAGAGGCCATGCGCAACCGCAACATTGCTGGTTGGACCCAATCCTATGGAAAATGATAGAGAGCCGTGGCGAGCGGGCTTGTCCCGCGTTGGGCTGCGCAGCAGCCCTGAAAACCCAAGGGGCTGCTGCGCAGCCCAACGCGGGGCAAGCCCGCTCGCCACAAGGAGATATGTCTGGCGAAAACAGGGTTGTACAAAACCATAGAATCTCCCACGGTGCCCAGTTCTCTGCGCGACAGCGCAGCCCTGCAGGGCTGGATGATCTCCTACGCAAACCGCGCCCAGCCGGCACAGAGATGCCCGCCTGCGAGGGGTGCTCGGCCTCAATCCAAGCGAAACACAATCCGGAACATCGCCCCACCGAGCGCCGAATCATCGAGCTGCAACTCTGCGTCGTAGCTATCGATGATGTCCTTGACCACCGCCAGCCCGATTCCCTGCCCCGGATGCTGGCTGTCCAGCCGCTCACCGCGCTCCAGAATGCGCTCGCGCTGATCCGGTGGCACACCCGGGCCGTCATCCTCGATGCACAACTCCAGCAGCCCCGGCGTTTCGCGCAGGCTCACCCGCACCTGCCCCAGGCACAGCCGGTAGGCGTTCTCCAGCAGGTTGCCGAGCAGTTCGAGCAAGGCGCCCTGCTCCACCGGCACACACGCCTGGGCCGGGATATCCAGGCTGACCTCGACGCGCTTGTCGCGGTAGACCTTGGCCAGCGTGCTGCACAGGCTGTCGAGCAGCGGCACGAGTTGCACTTGGTGGCGCACTAGCCCGCTCTTGCGCAGGCTGGCGCGCTGCAACTGGTAGTCGATCTGCTGGCTCATGCGCTCGATCTGGCTTTGCAGCACCTGCGCCTGGCTGCCCTGCGGCATGCTCTCGCCAACCCCCTGCAACACCGCCAGCGGGGTTTTCAGGCTGTGGGCCAGGTCGTCGAGCGAGTCGCGGTAGCGCTGGCGCTGTTCGCGCTCGCTATGCAGCAAGCGGTTCAACGAGCCGGTCAGGCGCAGCAGCTCACGCGGGTGCTCGCGGCTGAGGCCGTCACGGGCACCAGCCTCGACCTGGTCAAGCTCTACGCTGAGCCTGCGCAACGAACGCAGGCCCCAGGTCAGGCCGGCCCACAGCAGCGCCATCAGTGCCAGCAGCGCTGCGCCAAAACCCAGGTAGAGTTTTTCGCGCAGGCCATCAAGGGTGTGCTGGTACTCGCGCACCGGTTGCAGGGCGACGATGCTGTAAGCCGCGCTCTTGCCCCCCAGCAGCTTGACCTCGACGTCATAGACGAAAAACTCTTCGTTGCCTTCTTGCTCGATGCGCGCGAACTCATTGCCACGCCCGTCATAGCGCGGGCTGTAGTTGATGTGGCGGTTGCGGGTCGCGCGGGATTGCCAGACCAGCGTGCCCTGGCGGTCGAAGATGTAGCCGAGCAGCCCGGTGTACGGCAGGTTGTAGCGCTCGTCGGGCAGCAGCGCCGGCATTTGCAGGCGGCCATCCTCGATGCGCGCGGCAGAAATCAAGGTCGTGACATCCGAGGCCAGCCGCTGCTCGATGGACTCCTGCAACGCCAGGCTGAACGCCTTCTGCAACGCCGGCAGCAGCGCCAGCATGAACAGCAGCGCCAACAGCGCCGCTGCCAGCATCAGGCGTACGCGCAGCGAACGAATCAACGGCAGCGCTCGGTGAACAGGTAACCTAGCCCGCGTACGGTGTCGATGGGTTTGAAGCCGTTGTCGCCCTCAAGCTTGCGCCGCAGGCGGCCCACCAGCACCTCGATGACGTTGGGGTCGCGCTCCTCGTCGCCGGGGTACAACTGCTCTATCAGGCGCTCCTTGGCCACCACCTGCTGGTGATGGCGCATGAGGTACTCAAGGATGCGGTATTCGTAGGCGGTCAGCGCCAGCGGCGTGTCATCCAGGCTGGCCTGCTTGCGGTTGAGGTCAAGCAGCAGCGGGCCGGCAGCGATGGTCGACTGGGTAAAACCGCTGGAACGGCGCAGCAGCGCATTGAGCCGGGCTTCGAGCTCTTCGAACTGAAACGGCTTGACTACATAGTCGTCGGCGCCGGCGGCCAGGCCTTCGACCTTGTCCTGCCAGTTGCCGCGGGCGGTGAGAATAAGGATGGGGAAGGTTTGGCCAAGGCTGCGCAACTGGCGAATCAGGTCCAGCCCGCTCATGCCCGGCAGGCCCAGGTCGATCACCGCCAGGTCATGGTTGTACTGCTCGGCCTGGTACAGCGCCTCCTCGGCGTTGGCCACCGCCTGCACCACATGCCCGCCTTCGCCCAGGCGGGTGAACAGGTGATGACGCAGCAGCGCTTCGTCCTCGACCACCAGCAGTTTCATGCAGCTCTCCTCATTGTGCGGGGCCGGCACAGGATAACAGCGAAGCGACATCATCCCTATGTGCCGGCTTGCCGGTGCACCTGCTTCAGAACTTGTAGGTGGCCGCAAGGTACGTCTGGGCGCTGCTGGTCAGGCGCAGGGTGCCGTCTTTCGGCCCGCCATGCTCGCCGATTTCGGTGCTGGCGTTGCTGCGCAGGTAACGGTAGCCAAGCTCGACCGAGGCATTGTCGGTAAGTTCCTGGATGACACCGCCTTGCAGGCCGACGGCGTAACCATAGTCGGTGTCGCGGCTGGCACCGGGGGAATCCTGGGTCAGCTTGGTCACCCCCAGGCTGGCACCGCCGAACAACTTGGTGGTATCGCCTACGGGCAGGAACAGGTCGTAGCTACCCAGCAGGTTCTCCTGGCGCAGCTTGACACCGCTGTGGTCACCCGACACGTTGTCGTAGGTCAGGTAGTAGCGGCCCTGCTGATTCATCTGGCCCAGGCGCACGCCCCAGGTGTTGTCCTTGCCGATGATGCCGTCGGCGTTCAGGCCGGGGGCATTGTTTTGCAGCAGGCCGGACTTGCGCACTTTGTCGCTGGTCTGGCCGTAGGTCAGGCTGGCGAAGTTGTCGTCGGCCTGGGCCGCGGTGGTCATGCCGGCGGCGCACACCGCCATGGCGGCAATCAGGGTATTGAGCGTTTTCATGGTTCAGGTACTCCCGTTGGATGCTTTGTCTGTGTCTGGGAGCTAGAGTAGGGAGGGCGCCCTGAACCGCCGCTGAACCTTGCCTGAACAACCGCTGAACGAAGCGGCCACCGTCGTAAAAGGAGTTTCCCCATGCGTACCCTGCTTGCCCTGGCCCTGCTGTGCAGTACCGCCCTCGTCCAGGCGGCGGTGCAGACCCGCGAAATCCGCTACCAGGATGACAACGGCACTGCGCTGATCGGCTACTACGCCTACGACGACGCGGTCGAAGGCAAACGCCCGGGCGTCGTCGTGGTGCATGAATGGTGGGGGCTGAACGACTACGCCAAACGCCGCGCGCGTGACCTGGCGGCACTTGGCTACAACGCGCTGGCTATCGATATGTATGGCGACGGCAAGCATACCGAGCACCCACAGGACGCCCAGGCGTTCATGGCTGCGGCCATGAAAGACCCAGCGGCGGCGGCGCGGCGCTTCGACGCCGGGCTCGAGCTGCTCAAGTTGCAGCCCAACACCAACAAGCACCAGTTGGGTGCGGTGGGTTACTGCTTCGGCGGCAAGGTGGTGCTCGATGCCGCGCGCCGGGGCGAGAAGCTCGATGGCGTGGTGAGCTTCCATGGTACACTGGCGACCAAGACACCGGCAAAGCCTGGCGTGGTACGGGCAAAGGTTCTGGTTGAGCACGGCGAGGCCGATAGCATGGTCACCGCGGAGCAGGTGGCAGCGTTCAAGGCCGAAATGGATGCAGCCAAGGTGGACTATGAGTTTGTCGGGATTCCCGGGGCCAAGCATGGCTTCACCAACCCGGATGCCGACCGTTTGAGCCATGGTGGGCATGGCGGGCCGGATATCGGTTATGACAAGGCAGCCGATGAAAGCTCGTGGAAAGACATGCAGGCGTTTTTCAAGAAGGCGTTTGACTGAGTAAAGCCGGGGCTGCGTTGCAGCCCATCGCAGGCTGTCGCCAGCTCCTACAAAGACCGTGCACATCCACAATATCGAGGCCTGACCTGGATACCTGTGGGAGATTCTATGGTTTCGGGCAAGTCGCTTTTGATTGTGTAGGAGCGGCCTTGTGTCGCGAAAGGGCTGCG
>NZ_JABWRG010000087.1:0-21816 GCF_014268825.1 Pseudomonas sp. SWRI51
CTGCGCAGCAGCCCTGAAAACCCAAGGGGCTGCTGCGCAGCCCAACGCGGGGCAAGCCCGCTCGCCACAAGGAGATAGCCTGCACAGGACTGCACATGACTGTGTCCCCCAAAACTGCCGGGTCAGGTGAATTTCCAGCTGTTGGCATGGCCCATTTCGGCAACCTGGTCCAAAGGGACGTTGTTACGGATGGCGCGGCTGAACGCCGAAAGGTTCATCGCCGAATGAATGTCATGTACCGGTGAAACCAGCAGTACACACAGTTCGCGCAGTTGCTTGAGCCATGGCAGGTGCTGGTCGATCACATCGTTGAACACGCCAGGCCCGGTCAGTTGGCTCAGCTTGCGGGCATAGGCGTCAAAACCCACCGGGTCGTCGAGGTAGTCCGGCCGCTGCAGGTAGAAATCTCCGGCACTGCCATAGCGTTTGAGAATTTCGTCGGAAATGGCATCCAGTGTCGGGTTGCCCGCATGGCTGCCGATCAGGCTGATGTTGTACTTGATGTACATGCCCAGTTGATCGTTGGACACCGGCGCTGCCAGCAGCAAGCCATCGGTGGTGGTGCTCAGTGGTGCACTGGCCAGTGGCGGCTGGCTGGGTGCACTGGCTGCCAGCAGGCGGTCGTCCGCGTCCATATAGATACCGCCATAATGTTTGAGCAGCCGGTAGCGCAGAATGTCGGTGGCCGAACTGAAGTTGCTCGCGCCGCCGCCGTTGCCGATGATGGCTGCCTGATATTGAGGGTAATAGGGCGATGCCTTGAACTCGGTGAAAAAGCCCTGTTCTTCAAGGTTCAGCACCTTCAACCCATGGGCACGAGCCCGCAGCAGGTTGATGTTCTGCTGGTAAATGCCTGACGACTGCCCCGACAACAACAGCTGGTAGCGAAAACCGCTGCCCTTGAGCACCGTGCTGTTGTGCTCAAGGGCGGCGAGATACTCCGGCTGGATCACCCGATCGCCAACCCAGACGCTTGAAATCAGGCGCTCGATGGGGGTGCGCACCAACCGCTCGTACTGGCCGAAGTCCACTGGCAAGCGCAGGTCAATGCCCAGCGCGCGCAGGGTAGCCATGCGTTGTTCATCGGTAACGGTGCGGTCGGTTTGAGCCAGCCGCGCCAGGGCGCTGGTGCTGTGCTCGCTGACTATCCAGCGTGGTGGCTCGCTAAGGTCCTGGTCGCTGATGCGAATGAAGCAGTCATTGACGTAGTCATACTCCACCCATTCGCTGGTAACCTGGCCATTCTCGCTGATCCAAGCGGCAAAGCGGTGCCCGAGGTTTTCGTCGATGCGCGCTACCAGTGCCGACACCAAGGTGGAGGACACCACTACGTCCTCGCGAAAGGCCGTTTCAGCTGGCAACAGGTTGACTTCGGGAGGTTGCACTGCGCTGCCGACCAGCTCGGTGATACGGGTGCTGGCGACAAAGCCTGGGCGGCAGTAGCGGAACAGCATGTCGGGGCGCGCGGCGACGCTGCCGAGCAACTGCGAGGCGTTGAACAGCCCGAAAACCTGCTCGTTGACGCCTGCGGTGCGTATGTCCAGCGTCTTGCCGTTTACCGTCTTGTCCATGCCCAGGCTGAACTGGATCAATCCGCCGACGGCCAGCAGCGGGGTCAGTTCCGGTAGCACCATGCACACCGGCAGCAGCAGGGTTACCGCCGCATTGAGATAGCTGCTCCAGCGCGATTTATCGATTTCGTGGTTGCTGGTGATCAGCGCGTCGGCGTCCTCATAGGAGCGTTGCAGGTGACGCAGGGTGAGGTACTCGAAAAGGTCGCTGGTGATCGGTTCGAGGTATTTGTCCGACTTGTAGTCGATCATGTGTTGCGGGTCCCACACGCCACTCGTGGCAAAGCCGGGGTGGTTTGGGGAGAAACGGTGCGGCTCGGGGAAAAGGCCCAGACCGGCGAGTGCTGTACGCAGGCCGCTGAAGTCCAGGCCGTCGGGCCAGTCGGCGGGCGAAAACATGTGCAACAGCACCTCGCGCCGACGGCTGTCGCGGCACTGTTCGGCAAACCAGGTCTTCATCACGGCAAGGCTGCTGAACTCGTGGAGCGGCGAGGCGTTACCCGGTACATAAAGTACGCAGTGCCCTGACTCGCGCTCCAGCAGCACCATCGAAGTCGAGTGGTAGCCATAGACATTGAGCATCGACGCTTTGAGCGGCTGCATATCGATGGAAACCAGGCCTGCGGCTTGCCACACCATCATGCGCCCGGCCAGGCTCAGGGTGCCGGCAAACGCCTGGCGGTTGGCCGCCGCGATGAAGTTGATCTTGATCGCACGTTGATACAGCGCCTGGCTCTTTTTCCAGTAGGTGTCCAAGCTATGTTTGTAGAGGTGGTGAAAGTGCTGCTTCCAGATGAACGCCTGGAAGTCTTCGGCGCGAATGTCCACGCGCGTCTGCGCGCTGTAGACCTGCGGCTGTGTGCGTCGATACAGGCCGTTGAACACCAGGTAGCCGGAGGTGTTCGAAAGCGCCGCAGGTGGCTCAAGCTGGCTGACGATGGTGAGGATGCCGTCAGGCTCGATGCCTGCCCAGTCGCCATAGTGAAACCCTTCATAGCCTGCGGCTGTTTCGCCTTGCCAGTTGCCCAGCATCGCTTCGACCAGGGTCATCTTCTGGCGGATCAGCGCCTGGTTGGGATGCCCAGCGGGCTTTTGCGCTGAAGGGTCGGATTGGTAGCGCAAGGTGACAATGTCGATGTCGTTGGCCGAAATGTTCACACCTTTGGCCGATAGCCATTCGGTCAGCACGCTTTCGGCGAGGCTGTCCGGGCGCGGGAAGTCAGCCAGGGCTGCACGCACCAGGTGCAGGTTGTTTTCCGGGATCGATTGCATGGGGCAGGGCCTTTCAGAAGGGGAAAGGCCAGAGGGTCAACCAATCGGCAGGCGGCGGGGGCTACATATCGCTCGGGGGTGGCAGCAGCAGCTTGCCGGGAGTAACGTCGCGCGCTGACGGGGCGCTGTCGTCAAAGGCTGCTGGCACCTTGCCGCGCAGTTGCCACGCGAAGGCGATGATTTCGGCGATGGTCAGGTACAGCGCTTCGGGGATCTGCTCGCCCAGCTCAAGGCGCGCCAGCAGGCGCACCAGCTCGGCGTTTTCGTAGATGGGCACTTCGTGCTCGCGGGCCAGGGCCAGGATCGCTTCGGCGAGTTCATCGTCGCCCTTGGCGCTGAGTGTCGGGGCCTGTTGCCCGTCGTAGCTCAGGGCGATGGCCTGGCGTGGTTGCGTGTATTTCATGCGTTTTCATCCACCCAACGTTGTTCCAGGCGCGTCCGGGGGCCTTGTGGCGGGGTGCCGGGGTGACATTCCAGGTCGCCAACATCCAGGCCACGGGCCAGCAGGCGCTCACGCAGGGCGCTCAGTTGGCTGTCGATGAGCCGCGCCGTGCGTTCCTGCTCGGCCCACAGCTGCCCCGACAGGCGCCCCTGTGCCAACTGCGCCTGCACCTGTAGCGGGCCGAGCGGGGCCAGGTCGAAGGCAAGCTCGATGCGCCACAGGGCTGCCAGCGCATCGTGGTCATCCCGGGCACGTTCGCGGCCAGCTTGCTGCTCGGGGGTTTCCTCACGTTGCAGCTTGAGCTGCAACGGCACGAACTCCTGGCCGTGGCGGATGGGCACCTCGGTTTGCCAGCTGGTTTGCAGGTTGCCGTTTTCCAGGGTGCCGGTCTGTTGCAGGCTCGACAGGGCGTGGCTCTGCAGACGTGAAACCGCGCTGGCCGCCAGGCGCAGCAACTGCTGCAGGTCTGCTTCGTCTTCCAGGCTTTGCAGCAGGCGCGAGGGCAGCGGGAAAGCGCCGGGTTGTTGCCGTGGGGTCACCTGGCCAAGCATGCCCAGGGCGCTGCGGGCAAAGCCGGGCAACGCCTGTGGCAGGGCGCTGGCGAGCAGCGCCGGGTTCGCCGCGATGCCGCCCGGGGGGGTTGGCAGTTGTGTTATCAGGCGCAGCAGTTGTGCCTTGAGGTCCGGCGCAAGCGAGCTGCCCAAACCACCGAGCAGCTTGGCTTCCAGAAACGCACCGCTGTTGTTCACCGCCTGCGCCAAGGTTTTTGGGTCACTCAACTGGCGGGCGTCCGGCAGGCCCGCCAGCAGGCGCTCGGCGCTGGCGCGCAGTTCGGCCCCAGTGTCGGGCGAGCGCGCCGTCTGTTGCAGTGCTGCCAGCAGGCCCGGCAGGGAAGCCTGCTGGCTTTGTTGGTTGAGCAAATGCTGAGCGACCGCCAACTGGTCCTGGCGGCCACTGAGCGGTACAAAGCGTAATGACTGGTCGCCCTGTACCGAGGCGCTGAGCAGGCTGCCTACCGCCAACGGCCGCGGGCTGTCGACGGTCAGCGTAGCGCCGGCCTGGCTGCTGTTGAGCAGCGTCACCAGCGAGCGGTAGCTGGCCGGCTCGCCTGGGGTCTGCGCAAGCGCCTGGGTGGTGACGACCTTGCCTTGCAGCAGGGTACCCACCGGGGTCTGGCTGGTATCGAGGCGGGTGAGCGTGGCCACGTTGTTGGCCCTGGTGGTCTGCACCAGCACCGCCAGCTCGTTGCTTTGGGTTTGCGTGACGCTGATCTGGCTGCCCAGTGGAAAAGGGCTGCTGGAGCTGGCCTGCACCTGCAACTGGGCACCGTTGCCCTGGGTCAGGCGCAGCATCATCTGGAAGTCCTGGCCGACCTGGCGCAACGACATCACCTCGGCGCGCGCCGTCTCGCCGTTGGCGACCACCGGTTGCGGTTGCAGCAGGCGCAGCAGCTCGCCGGTCATGGCAGCTTTGGCTGCTGGTGCGCTTAGCGCAGTTTGTGCGCCGAGACTATTGATTTCAGTCATGATTGTATACAACCTGTCGAACCAGCTCTCGTGGCAGCGGGGCACCCGTGCAATAATGCCGCCCGCCCGCCTGCCAGTATAACGGCAGTGCGTGGAGCGACTTGAGACACTGGGCTCATTGGCGCTGGCGTGCAACCGCGATGAAGACGCCAGCGACGGTGACCCGACACAGCATAAGGCGATACCGTGACCCTTCATCTTCAAGCCGTGGACCTTGCCTGCGAGCGCGACTGGCGGCTGCTGTTCGAGCACCTCGACCTTGAACTGCGCCCTGGCGATATGCTGCAGATCGCCGGCCCCAATGGTAGCGGCAAGACCAGCCTGTTGCGCCTGCTGGCCGGGCTGATGCAGCCGACCGAGGGGCACATTCTATTCAATGGCAGCCCACTGGCCGAGCAACGCCATGCCTTGGCCAGTACCCTGTTGTGGATCGGCCACGCGGCCGGCATCAAAGAGCTGCTCAGCGCCGAAGAAAACCTCACCTGGCTATGCGCGCTGCATCAGCCCGCCAGCACCGAAGTCATTTACCAGGCGCTGGAAGCCGTCGGCCTGCGCGGCTTCGAAGACGTCCCTTGCCACACCTTGTCTGCCGGCCAGCAGCGCCGCGTGGCGCTGGCCCGCTTGTACCTGCACAGCCCGCCGCTGTGGATTCTCGACGAACCGTTCACCGCCCTGGACAAACAAGGCGTGGCGCAGCTTGAAGCGCACCTGGCTGCGCATTGCGAGCAGGGCGGTACGGTCGTGCTGACCACCCACCACAGCCTGGAGCTCAAGCCTTCGGGTTACCGTGAACTGAACCTGGGGCAATGGGCGGCATGAGCGTATTTGTTCTGTTGTTGCGCCGTGAAGCGCGCTTGTTGTTCCGCCGCCCGGCCGAGCTTGCCAACCCGCTGGTGTTCTTTGCCATCGTCGTGGCGCTGTTCCCGCTGGCGGTCGGCCCGGAAAGCCAATTGTTGCAAACCTTGTCGCCGGGGCTGGTGTGGGTGGCGGCACTATTGGCCGTTCTGCTCTCGCTGGATGGGCTGTTTCGCAGTGATTTCGAGGACGGGTCCCTTGAGCAATGGGTGTTGTCGCCGCATCCGCTGGCCATGCTGGTGCTGGCCAAGGTGCTTGCCCACTGGATCTTTTCCGGCCTTGCGCTGGTATTGTTGGCGCCGTTGCTGGCGTTGATGCTGGGCCTGCCGGCCAGTTGCCTGCCCGTGCTGCTAGCCTCTTTATTGTTAGGTACCCCGGTGCTGAGCCTGCTGGGCGCGGTGGGTGCTGCCTTGACCGTCGGGCTTAAGCGAGGCGGGTTGCTGTTGGCGCTACTGATTCTGCCTTTGTATATCCCTGTATTGATCCTGGGCAGTGGAGCGTTGCAGGCGGCGTTGCAGAATATGCCCGCCACCGGCCAACTGCTCTGGCTCGCCAGCCTGACTGCCCTGACCGTGACACTTGCACCCTTTGCGATCGCCGCCGGCCTGAAGATCAGCGTCGGCGAATAACGAGTTTCGGGCACCGCAGCCCGGCCAATACCCTGGATACACCCTGATGAAAATAAGCTGGACGTGGTTCCACAAACTGGGTTCGCCCAAATGGTTCTATGCCATCAGCGGCCGCATGCTGCCGTGGCTTGCCGTTGCCGCCGCGGTGCTGTTGCTGGTCGGCATGGTCTGGGGCCTGGCCTTCGCGCCGCAGGACTACCAGCAGGGCAATAGCTTCCGCATCATTTATATCCATGTGCCAGCGGCGATGTTGGCGCAGTCCTGCTACGTGATGCTGGCGGTGGCCGGTGTGGTGGGCCTGGTGTGGAAAATGAAACTGGCCGACGTCGCCCTGCGCTGCGCTGCGCCCATCGGCGCCTGGATGACCGCCATCGCGCTGGTCACTGGCGCCGTCTGGGGCAAGCCGACCTGGGGCAGTTGGTGGGTGTGGGATGCCCGGCTCACCTCGATGCTGATCCTGCTGTTCCTGTACTTCGGCATCATCGTGCTGGGGCTTGCCATCAGCAACCGCGACAGCGCCGCCAAGGCCTGTGCGGTGCTGTCCATCGTCGGGGTGATCAACGTACCGATCATCAAGTACTCGGTGGAGTGGTGGAACACCCTGCATCAAGGCTCCACCTTCACCCTGACCGAAAAACCGGCCATGCCCGCCGAAATGTGGCTGCCGCTGCTGTGCACTGCATTGGGCTTCTACTGCTTCTTCGGCGCGGTGCTGCTGATGCGTATGCGCCTTGAGGTGCTCAAGCGCGAAGCACGCGCCAGTTGGGTCAAGGAAGAAGTGCTGAACAGCCTTGGGCGGGAGAAAACCAAATGAGCTTCACCTCCTTCAGTGATTTCCTCGCCATGGGCCACCATGGTCTGTACGTCTGGTCGGCCTATGGCTTCTGCCTGTTGGTGCTGGCGCTGAATGTCGACCTGCCTCTGCGCGCTCGTCGTCGCTATCTGCAACATGAGGCGCGACGTCTGCGCCGGGAGAGCAAACCGTGAATCCGCAGCGCAAGAAACGCCTGTTCATCATCCTCGGCCTGCTGGCCGGTGTCGGCGTGGCCGTTGGCTTTGCCCTGAGCGCCCTGCAACAGAACATCAACCTGTTCTATACCCCAACCCAGATCGCCAACGGCGAAGCGCCGCTGGATACCCGCATCCGCGCAGGCGGCATGGTCGAGAAAGGCTCTGTGCAGCGCTCGGGCGATTCGCTGGATGTGCGTTTTGTGGTGACCGACTACAGCAAGTCGGTGCCCATTACCTACCGCGGCATTCTCCCCGACCTGTTCCGCGAAGGGCAGGGCATCGTCGCTTTGGGCAAGCTCAACGCCGAAGGTGTGGTGGTGGCCGATGAGGTATTGGCCAAGCACGACGAAAAGTACATGCCACCTGAAGTGACCAAGGCGCTCAACGACAGCGCCCAGGCCGCCAGCGACGCGCAGGCCAAGCCATGAACGCTGCGTTGGTAATCCCCGAACTCGGCCAGTTGGCGATGATCCTGGCCATCTGCTTTGCCGCCGTGCAGGCCACGGTGCCGATGCTTGGCGCCTGGCGGGGCGACAGCCTGTGGATGGGGCTGGCACGCCCGGCGGCGTGGGGCCAGTTCGCGTTTCTGGCGTTCGCCTTCGCCTGCCTGACCCACGCCTTCATGACCGACAACTTCTCGGTGGCGTATGTCGCCAGCAATTCCAACAGCGCCTTGCCCTGGTACTACAAGTTCAGCGCGGTGTGGGGCGCCCACGAAGGCTCGCTGCTGCTCTGGGCTTTGATTCTCGGCGGTTGGACCTTCGCCGTGTCGGTATTCTCGCGGCAATTGCCACAAGTGATGCTGGCCCGCGTGCTGGCGGTGATGGGCATGATCAGCGTCGGTTTTCTGAGCTTCCTGATCATCACCTCCAACCCGTTCGCGCGCCTGCTGCCGCAGGTGCCCACCGATGGCCGTGACCTTAACCCGCTGTTGCAGGACTTCGGCCTGATCGTCCACCCGCCGATGCTGTACATGGGCTATGTAGGCTTTTCGGTGGCCTTTGCCTTTGCCATTGCGGCGCTGCTTGGCGGGCGCCTGGATGCGGCCTGGGCGCGCTGGTCGCGGCCGTGGACCATCATCGCCTGGGCGTTTCTGGGGGTGGGTATCACCCTTGGCTCGTGGTGGGCCTATTACGAATTGGGCTGGGGCGGCTGGTGGTTCTGGGACCCGGTGGAAAACGCCTCGTTCATGCCTTGGCTGGTGGGCACGGCGCTGATCCACTCGCTGGCTGTGACGGAAAAACGCGGCGTGTTCAAAAGCTGGACCGTACTGTTGGCCATTGCCGCGTTCTCGCTGAGCCTGCTGGGCACCTTCCTGGTGCGCTCCGGCGTGCTGACCTCGGTGCACGCGTTTGCCGCGGACCCTGAGCGTGGTGTGTTCATCCTGATTTTCCTGTTGTTCGTGGTCGGCGGCTCGCTGACCCTGTTTGCCCTGCGCGCGCCGGTGGTCAAGAGCCAGGTGGGGTTTGCCCTGTGGTCGCGCGAGACGCTGCTGCTGGCCAACAACCTGGTGCTGGTGGTGGCCGCGTCGATGATCCTGCTCGGCACGCTGTACCCACTGGTGCTCGATGCCCTGACTGGGGCCAAGCTGTCGGTCGGCCCGCCGTACTTCGATGCGTTGTTCCTGCCGCTGATGGCGCTGTTGATGGTGGTGCTTGGCGTGGGCGTGCTGGTGCGCTGGAAGGACACGCCGACCAAGTGGCTGGCGGGCATGCTGACCCCGGTGCTGATCGGCAGCGCCGTGCTGGCACCACTGGCCGGCCTGCTGCTGGATGACTTCGACTGGCCGGCGCTGAGCGTGTTTGCCCTGGCTGCGTGGGTGGTGCTCAGTGGTGTGCGCGACCTTCTCGACAAAACCCGCCACAAAGGCCTGGCCAAGGGTATCGGCAGCCTGACCCGCAGCTACTGGGGTATGCAGCTGGCGCACCTGGGGCTGGTGGTGTGCGCCTTGGGTGTGGTGCTGTCGAGCAACAACAGTGCCGAGCGCGACCTGCGCATGGCGCCAGGGGAAACCGTCGAGCTTGGCGGTTACCACTTCCTGTTCGAGGGTGCCAAGCACTTCGAGGGGCCGAACTTCATTTCTGATCGGGGCACCATTCGGGTCTCGCGCAATGGCCGCGAAGTGTCGGTGCTGCACCCGGAAAAACGCCTGTACACCGTGCAGCAGTCGATGATGACCGAAGCCGGTATCGATGCAGGCTTTACCCGCGACCTGTATGTGGCACTGGGCGAGCCGCTTGCAAACGGCGCCTGGGCTGTGCGCTTGCATATCAAACCTTACGTGCGCTGGATCTGGCTGGGCGGTCTGCTGACTGGCCTGGGTGGCCTGCTGGCGGCGTGCGACCGGCGCTACCGCGTCAAGGTCAAGACCCGGGTGCGTGAGGCCCTGGGCGTGTCTGGAGCAACGGCATGAAGCGTTGGATCATGGTCGTGCCACTGGCAGTGTTCCTGCTGATGGCCGTGTTTCTGTACAAAGGGTTGTTCCTCAAGCCCGATGAGCTGCCCTCGGCGATGATTGGCAAGCCGTTCCCCGCCTTTGCCCTGCAGACGGTGCAGGGTGACCGCAGCCTGACCCAGGCCGACTTGCTTGGCCGCCCGTCGCTGGTCAACGTGTGGGGCACCTGGTGCCCGTCGTGCAAAGTCGAGCACCCCTACCTGAACCAGTTGGCCGGGCAGGGCGTGGTGATCCACGGCGTCAACTACAAGGACGACAGCGCCGCGGCGCTGAAATGGCTGGCCGAGTTCCACAACCCGTACCAGCTCAACATCGCCGACCCGCAGGGCACCCTGGGCCTGGACCTTGGTGTATATGGCGCGCCGGAAACCTTCCTGGTCGATGCCAAGGGCATCATCCGCTACAAACACGTCGGCGTGGTCGATGCCACTGTGTGGCGCGAGCAGTTGGCGCCTTTGTACCAGGGCCTGGTCGATGAGGCGCGGCCATGAAGCGTTGGCTTGCCGCCGCGGTGCTGGGGCTTGGCCTGGCCGGCATGGCCCATGCGGCCATCGACACCTATCAGTTCCGCGATGAAGCCGAGCGCGAGCGCTATCAGCAACTGACCAAAGAGCTGCGTTGCCCCAAGTGCCAGAACCAGGACATTGCCGACTCCAATGCCCCGATTGCCGCTGACCTGCGCCGCGAAATCTTCCGCATGCTCGGCGAAAACCAGAGCAACCAGCAAATTGTCGATTTCATGGTCGACCGCTATGGCGACTTCGTACGCTACAAACCGGCCTTGAGTGGGCGCACCTGGCTGCTCTGGTTCGGGCCGGGGTTGCTGCTGGCCGGTGGTTTCGTGGTGCTGGCGCTGATTGTTCGCCGCCGCCGTGGGCCTGCGGGTGACGATGGCACCGAACTGTCCGCCGCTGAACGCGAGCGGCTTGCCAAATTGCTCAACAAAGAAGCTTCCCATGACTGATTTCTGGCTTAGCGCAGGCCTGCTGCTGCTCGCAGCCCTGGCATTTCTGCTCGTTCCGATCCTGCGCGGGCGCCGCCAGCAGGCCGAGCAAGACCGTACCGCACTGAACGTTGCCCTGTATGAAGAGCGTGTAGCCGAGCTTGCCGGCCAACAGGCGGCCGGCGTGCTCGATGCCGAGCAATTGGCCAAGGGCCGTGATGAGGCTGCCCGTGAGCTGTTGGCCGACACCGAGCGCGACGATGCCGCGCGCCAGGGCCAGCTCGGCAGGGCCGTGCCGCTGTTGGCGGCAGTGCTGGTACCTGCCTTGGCGTTGGGCTTGTACCTGCACTATGGTGCGGCAGACAAAGTCGCCCTGACCCAGGAATTTGCCAGCGCGCCGAAGAACATGCAGGACATGACCGCCCGCCTTGAGCGTGCCGTGCAAGCCCAGCCGGATTCGGCCGAGGGCGTGTATTTTCTGGGCCGCGCCTATATGGCCGAGCAGCGCCCGGCGGATGCGGCCAAGGCGTTCGAGCGCGCCGTGGCGCTGGCGGGGCGTCAGCCCGAGCTGCTTGGACAATGGGCTCAGGCGCAGTACTTTGCCGCTGACAAGCAGTGGTCGGCGCAGTTGCAGGCGTTGACCGATGAAGCCCTCAAGGCCGACCCCAACGAGGTCACCAGCCTGGGCTTGCGCGGTATCGCCGCGTTCGAGGGTGAGCGTTTCGACGAAGCCATCGGCTACTGGCAGCGCCTGCTGGCGCAACTGCCCGAGGGCGACGCCTCGCGCGCCGCGCTGCAGGGCGGTATCGACCGCGCCGCCGACAAACTCAAGGCTGGCGGCGGCAAGGTGGTTGCCACGGCGCGGCTGAAAGTGCGGGTTGAGCTGGCGGCCGAACTCAAGGGCAAGGTGCGCCCTGACGACACCGTGTTCATCTTTGCCCGCGCCAGCAATGGCCCGCCGATGCCGTTGGCGGCCAAGCGGGTGACAGTGGCGCAGTTGCCCATCGAGGTGGAGCTGTCGGATGCCGACGCGATGATGCCGCAGATGAAACTGTCAGACTTCAGCGAAGTCCAACTTGTTGCCCGCGTTTCCCGTGCCGGGCAGCCCACCAAAGGTGAATGGAAAGCGCAAAGCGCGCCGCTGGCCACCGCGACCCAGGCCACCCAGCACCTGACCATCGACAGCCCAGACTCATAAGAGAGCGCCGCCATGAACAGCACCGTCCGCCTGACCCTGATTACCCTGGCATTGGGTCTGAGCGCGTGTACGGTGCACCAGCCGGCGCAGCGCGAACCGCTGCCGCCGCTTGAAACCACGCCAACCCCGCAGGGGCCGGTGGTCAAGCCGCTGCCGAGCAACAAGCCCAGCACCCCGGCGGCGATCCCCAAGCCCATGCCGCGCACCTCGGCAAGCTTTGCGCCGCCACCGGGCGGCGCCAGCCATTGGGACCCGAAGCTGGGTGTGTACGTGCTTGAGAAGCAGCCCAACACGTTTTATCGCCAGCGCACCTACTACCGCTGGAACAGCGGCTGGAGCTGGTCGCTGAGCCCCAATGGCCCATGGCAGGACACCGACAGCAGCGGTGTGCCGGGCGGCCTGGGCCGCGCCTTCGCCCAGTAGCTCCAAGCCTGGGCCGCGATGGCATCCGCCGGGTAGCCTCTGCATAATGCCGGTTCACATGGAGCCGGAGGTGGCATGCACAAGACAGTCCTGGTGTTGGTCGAAACCGTCGACGATTACCTGCCCTTGCTGGAACAGGCCGGCTACCGGCTGATACGCGCACCGTCGCCGCAAATGCGCGCCGCCGCCATCGCCCGGCATGCCGGCGAGATCGACGCCGTGCTCACCCGTGGCCCGCTGGGCCTGACCGCTGCCGAAATCGACGCGTTGCCTGCGCTGCAGATCATCTGCGTGATCGGAGCCGGTTACGAGCAGGTCGACCTGGCTGCCGCCGCCGCCCGGGGCATCATCGTGACCAATGGCGCTGGCGCCAACGCAGGCCCTGTTGCCGACCATGCCATGGCGTTGCTGCTGGCCCTGCTACGGGACATCCCGCGTGCCGATGCCAGCACCCGGCGCGGTGAGTGGAACCGGGTGATCAGCCCTTCGGTCAGCGGCAAGCGCCTGGGCATCATTGGCCTTGGCGCAGTCGGCCAGGCCATTGCCCGGCGGGCCGCGCAAGGCTTTGACATGAATGTGAGCTACCACAGCCGCACCCCGCGCGCAGATGTGCCCTACACCTGGTACGACACGCCGCTGCACCTGGCCGATGCGGTGGACATCCTGGTGGTGGCAACCCCCGGGGGGCCTGGTACGCGGCACCTGGTGGATGCTCGGGTTCTTGAGGCACTGGGCGCCGAGGGTTACCTGGTCAATATTGCCCGGGCCAGCGTGGTGGATACCGATGCGCTGGTGGTCGCGTTGCAGCAGGGCGTGATTGCCGGTGCCGCGCTGGATGTGTTCGATGACGAACCCCAAGTGCCCGAGGCGCTGCGGGCACTGCACAATACTGTGCTTACTCCGCACGTAGCCGGCCAGTCGCCGGAGGCTGCGCGGGATACGGTGGGCCTGGTGTTGCGTAACTTGCAGCGCTTTTTTGCCGGGGAAGGGGTGCTGACGCAGGTTCATGGCTAGGCCGCGCTGCTGCGCACTTGCCAATGTTGGCTATTCCTGAGAAAACGACGCCCCCGCAACCCACCTGGAAACTGCGCATGGACAACGAGCTGCACATCACTGACCTGCACGAAGGCGACGGCAAAGCCGTGGTCAAGGGCGCCCTGATCACCACCCAGTACACCGGCTGGCTCGCCGATGGCAGCGAGTTCGACTCGTCCTGGTCGCGCGGCAAGCCGTTCCAGTGCGTGATCGGCAGCGGCCGCGTGATCAAAGGCTGGGACCTTGGCCTGATGGGCATGCGCGTTGGCGGCAAGCGCAGGCTCAAAGTGCCTGCGCATCTGGGCTACGGTGAGCGCAGCGTGGGCTCCATCCCGCCGAACTCGGACCTTGAATTCGAAATCGAACTGCTCGAAGTGCTCACCCGCGACGACTAAGCGCTGCGAGCCCTCAGTTGGCGGCGTCGAACTGGCGGCTGCTGGCGTTCCATTCGAACGTTTTGCCCAGGCAGCCCCGGGTGGGCGGCACCACCAGTTGCAAGCGCCCGCCACTGAGCTGCACCTGCACCGCGTCCAGGCCATCGGCGATACACCCGGTGGCTGCGACATCCAGCGCCTGCACCTGCTTGCCGCTGGTTTTGTCCATGACCAGAATCTCGCGCATGGGCATCCATGACTTTTCCATCGGCAACATGAAGTACAACCGCTCGCTGGACTGCGCCTGCAGCACGGCAAGGGTTGCGCCCTTGGGGAACGCATCGTCGCTGCGCAGCTCGCCTGTCAGGTGCAAGGACAGCTTCAACTGCTTGCTGGTGGCGTAGGCCGTCCAGGTGCCTTCAAGCACCGGGGTGCTCCGGGAAAACTGGTTCGAGGCAAAGTGCAGCCTTGCGCTCGGCAGCCCGGCGCTGTCCAGTTCATCCATGGCGATGCGGTCGTAGTGGTAGGCAGTGGTGGGTTTCAGGCGGATCGGCGTGCGGTAGCGGGTGTAGGCATACACCCCCTCCATCTGCCCGTTCTGGTTTTTCAGCACCAAGGTGATCGGCGCCTTGCCCAAGGTGCCTTCGTAGATCATCACACTGGCTTGAACGCAGGGTGTGGCGCCTAGCAGCAATGCCAGGCCAAGCATCAGGGTACGCATCAGAACCTCGTCTCGAAGCTGTTGGTCTGGGTCAGTTGCCGAGGGCCTTCGAACTGCCAGGTTTCCCACTGCTCGGTACTGGTGTCGAAGCGCCGCCCGGTGAGCACCTGAATCGGGCCGTTCTGCGAATGACGCAGGTCGCCGCGTTGGGCCAGTTGTTCGAGCGGTTCGCAGCGCTCATAGCGCTGGGTATCGGCCTGGTACAGGAAGTACTGGCGAACCTTCGGTGCGCCTTCAGCCTCGCGTACCCAGGCGCTGAAATCGATGACGCCATCGTTGTTGTAGTCATCGAAGGTCAGGCTGCGGCTGCCGTCGAATTGCAGTTGCAGGTTGTCCAGGGGCGCCAGGTCCTGGCCGCTTTGCAGGTCATGCACGGTGATGCGGTCGATGGTGCCTACGGCGGTGTCGACGGGCTTGCTGGCGTGCACGCGCACGCTCATGCGCGGCCCGGCATCGGGCTGCTGCAGTTCACCGTCCCAGGCCCGGTCGCGGTCGCTGCGAAAGAGGATCGAGTCCTGCAGCTTCACCGCCTGCCGGGTTCGGCCACGCAGGTCGATGCGCGCGCCTTGGATGCGATAGGGCGCGTCCAGCCGAAACGGCGCCAGTTGCAGGGTTGCGCTGGGCATTTTCGGGTCGTCCATGAGGTTGAGCAGCACGCCCTCGTCGGGGTGCCACGGCGTCTCCTCGAACAGGGTGACGCGCTGGCTGTCGCGCTCCAGCAGGTAGCCGCTCAGGGTGTCCTTGCCATGGTAAAGCGCGACTTCCAGCGGGCGGCCATCGAGGGTGCCCTGGAATACCCGCAGCGGCAGGTCGCCAGCTGAGGCGGGGAGGGCTAGCGCAAACAGGCCAAGGCCTGCGAGCAGATGAAACGGGTTGGGCATGATGGGCGTCCGTGCTGGCAAAAAGTGGGCAGATTAGGCGCCGCCAGCCTGGGCTGCAAGGTCAGGGATGAACCAAATGCGCCGGGAGGACTCTGACCCTCACTCGCTGCCAGGGACGGCGATTCACTCAAGGAGGGCTTTGCCGTTGGCGGCAGGGCGTGGTGGCGGGGACTCAGAACCGTTTGCCACAAGAGCCTGCCCCATGAAGTTGCCGACTTTCCTGCGCCGCCGCCACCTGCTGCTTGGTCTGGCCCTCGCCTGCGCCGCCATACCACCGGCACTGGTCGTGGTCGAGAGCCGGGCGCAACCAGTCGATGGCACGCAGACCCTGGTGTTTCTGCGCCACGCCGAAAAACCCGGTGAAGGCCTGGGCCAGCTCAACTGCCAGGGCCTGAACCGTGCGCTGGACCTGGCGACCGTACTGCCCGAGCGCTTCGGCGATGCCGACTATGTGTTCGCCGCCAACCCGTCGCGGCATGTCGAAGAAGGTAGCCAGGACCTGCGCTACAGCTACATTCGCCCGCTGATGACCATCACCCCCAGCGCAATTCGCCTGGGCCTGCCGGTGAACATCGACTACAGCGCCAACGACACTGACGCACTGGCCGATGAGCTGCTCAGCAACAAGTATCGTAATGCAACGGTTTACACCGCCTGGTCCCACGGTTACCTGCCAGAGCTGATCAATACGGTGGCGGGCAAGGCGCTGGGGGAGGAGCGGGTGATCACCGAAGACTGGAGCGGCGATGACTTCGATACCTTGTATGTGCTCACCTTGACCTGGCACGACGGCAAGGCCACGCTGCTCAGCCGCAATGTGCGCCAGCAGCTCGATGGCGGATCGAAAGCCTGCCCGACGTGAGGCTCAGGCTTCACGCGGTTACCTGGTAGGAGCGGCCTTGTGTCGCTAAAGGGCTGCGCAGCAGCCCCGAATCCTGGCCGCAAGCCAAATCGCCGGGGCCGCTGCGCAGCCCTTTCGCGGCACAAGGCCGCTCCTACAGGTGACCGCGTCGTTTTGGGTTTGGCTGGAGGCCTCAGCGCCCCAGGCGCATCGGCCAACCCACGACTTTCTTGGCTCTGGGCGTTGCGTAGGTGCGCACCTTCGAGGTGCTCAACCCCAGCCGCACCAGCGACTCGGCAATGGTCACCGCCGCGCTCACGCCGTCGACCACCGGCACGCCGGTGCGCTGGCGGATCTCCTCGTCAAGCCCGGCCATGCCGCCGCAGCCCAGGCAGATCACCTCCGCCTTGTCATCGCGCACGGCGCGCTCGGCCTGCTCGACGATGGCCTGTACCGCACGCTGCGGGTCAGCCTCAAGCTCCAGCACCGCAAGGCCACTGGCGCGCACCGAAGCACAGCGATCGTACAGGCCGGAAAGCTTGAGGCGGTCCTCGATCAGCGGCACGGTGCGGTCCAGGGTAGTCACCACCGAATAGGCGTGGCCCAGGTACATCGCGGTGCTGGCAGCGGCATCGGTGATGTCCACCACCGGTACATCGAGCAGCTCTTGCAAGCCCTCACGCCCGTGCTCGCCGTAGCCGGCCTGGATCACCGCGTCGTACGGCTGGTCGTAGGACAGCACGCGGTCCATGACCGCGATGGCTGCAAGATAACTCTCGAAATTACCCTCCACCGATTCGGCACCGAACCACGGCGTCAGGCCGACGATCTCGGTGCCCGGCGCTGCGACACGGCGTGCCTGCTCGGCGATGGCCTCGGTAATGGCTTCGGTGGTGTTGACGTTGACGATCAGAATACGCATGGCAAAGCTCCGCAAATCAATGGCTGCTGTGGTCGACGGCGATGCATTCGCCGCTCACATCGAGGTAATGGCGGTTGCGCGGGGCAATCAGCAGGTAGACGGCGGCGGCAATGCCGGCACCGATCAGCCACGAGAACGGCGCGACGCTGTGGAAGTGCGGCACCAGCGCCAGCACGATGGCCAGCAGTGCGGCCGGCAAGAAGGCGGCGACGGCGCGCAGGTTGATGCCGCGGCTGTAGTGGTAGGCGCCGGCCGGGTTCTCGCTGTACAGCTCCGGCACGTTGATGCAGCCCTTACGCAGCAGCCAGTAGTCAGCCATGATCACGCCGTACAGAGGGCCAAGCAGGGCACCCAGGCCGGACAGGAAGTACACGATCACCAGCGGGCTGTTGTAGAGGTTCCATGGCAGGATCAGTACCGCCAGGGTGGCGCTGATCAAGCCGGCGCGGCGGAAGTTGAGGTGGCGTGGCGCCAGGTTGCTGAGCACGAACGCAGGGGCGACGAAGTTGGCCATGATGTTCACCGCCACGGTGACGATCAGGAAGGCCAGGCAGCCGAGTACCAGGAACGCGGTATTAGGGATGCTGGCGACGATCTGCGTCGGGCTGTCGATGATCTGGCCGTTGATCTGGAACTGCGCGCCGCACAGCACCACGGTAATGGCCGCGAATACCAGGATGTTTACCGGCAGGCCCCAGAAATTGCCGACGCGGATGGTCTTGCGGCAGGGCGAGCTGCGTGCGAAGTCGCAGAAGTTCAGCACCAGGGTGCCGTAGATGGCCAGCCACAGTGCGCCGCCGGCAAAGATGTTGCGCCACATCTCGTAGCCCGTCAGCGGCTCGGCCACCGACCAGGCGATGCGTGCATCGGCCTTGAAGTACATGAACACCGCAAGGCTTGCGACGGTGAGCAGAATCACCGGCCCCGCGAAGCCTTCGTAGCGGCGCACCATTTCCATGCCATAGGCAAGAATCACCAGTTGCACCAGCCAGATCGACACGAAGCACACCCAGCCCAGGCTTGAGAGCCCAAGGATGCTGTCGTGGTCATAGGCTGCGACCTGCGGCCACATGGCGGTCAGCAGCACGCGCAACACCACCGACGCCAGGTAGGTCTGGATGCCGAACCAGGCGATGGCGATGATCGCGCGGATCAGTGCCGGAATCTGCGCGCCGTGGATACCGAAGGCGATGCGGCTGATAACCGGGAAGGGTACGCCGGTTTTGTGCCCCATGTAGCCGGACAGGTTCATGAAGAAGTACACCAGCGCCGCGCCGATGGCCAGCGACAGCAGGATCTGCCAGCCGCCCAGGCCCAAGGCGAACAGGCCCATGGCGAAGGAGTAGTTGGCGATGTTGTGCACATCGTTGGTCCACAACGCGAAGATGCTGTAGCCGCCCCAACGGCGGCCTTCGCTCTTGGTCGGTGCCAGGTCGCGGTTGTGCAGGCGCGGGCTCAGTTCGAGCGGCGCGGGTTGGCCCTCCAGCGTAGTACTGGCGGGGTGGGTGCTGGCAACGGAAAGTTCAGGGGCAAGGTCGACGCTGCTACTCATTCCGGCGGCTCCTGATGCGTGACTGCGATGAGCGGGCGCTGGCGCACGGGCTCGCCATCTCGTCGGTGCAGGCGTTGGCATCACTGGGTTCTGGGCGCAGCGGTCGTTTCAGGGCGACGCTGCGAGTTATTGTGTATTTATGTTTTGCTCAACGTGTATACAAAACATGAACACACAAAAGCCAGTTCCGTGCCAGCGTGAGTGCAAGTTGTTAGGGTTGCTGAGTTTGTTATCCGTTTTTATTAATATAAGTCTATGAATATCAATGTTTATTATCTGACCGATAAAACAGGTTTTATTTTTGTCTAGTTCAGTTAACTGAGTGGTCGGTCAGATTTGGCCATAAATCCCGTGTAACTTAATGGGGCGTTACCTTTTGTGAGTGCACACAAAAATGGCACCTAAGGTGACATTTCTGTGTACAAGATTTGGCCGGCGCAAGTTTGCGCTCGGCACAGGCTCAGGCCATTGGCGGCAGCCTGCGCTTGACCGGGCTTTTCTTGATGATTGCGGTATTGGTTTCGGCCAACGTATTGAGCCGGTCCAGCAAGGTGTCCAACTGCTCCATCGAGCGCACGTGCAGGCGGGCGATAAAACAGTCCTCACCGGTAACCTTGTCGCATTCGGTGAACTCGGGGATGGCAATGATCTGCCGCTCCACCTCTTGCAACTGCCCAGGCAAAGGACGGATACGCACGATGGCCTGCAACTGGTAACCAAAGCAGCGCGGATCGATGTCCACGGTGTAACCGCGCAGTACGCCGCGCTCTTCAAGGCGGCGCAGGCGCTCGCTGACACTGGGTGCAGACAATCCGCTGATTTGCGCCAACGCTTTGAGCGAGCGACGCGAGTCTTCCATCAGGGCGTTGATCAGCAATTGGTCGATATCGTCGGTCATGGTTGCCTCGAAGGTGATGGCAGGGGTTTGCCTTGATAGTAAAGGCAGAACCTGTAATACGCCTTGGTTATCCGCTGGAGAGTGCCGTTAGCGGCTGCGCATACTGTGCCCATCGTCTACGGAGGTGTGAGATGGACAATTCGCTACGCCGCGGTTCGCTGGAAATGATTGCCGCCATGCTGATTTCCGGGACCATTGGCTGGTTCGTGCTGGCATCGGGGCTTGCAGTAACCGAGGTGGTGTTCTGGCGCTGCGTGTTCGGCGCGGCCACCTTGCTGGTGGTCTGCGCGCTATTGGGTTATTTGAAACCGGGGGTAATAAGCCGTACCGCGTTGTTACTGGCCATCGCCAGCGGTGTGGCCATTGTCGGTAACTGGTTGCTGCTGTTCGCCTCGTATTCGCGCGCCTCCATCGCTATCGGCACGGCGGTGTACAACGTGCAGCCGTTCATGCTGGTGGGGCTGGCGGCGTTGTTTCTGGGTGAGAAGCTGACCGTGGCCAAGCTGACGTGGCTTAGCGTGGCCTTCGCCGGCATGCTGGCGATTGTCAGCGCCCATGGCACCGCGCAGGGTAGCGGGGGTGAGTACCTGGTCGGCATTGCCATGGCGTTGGGGGCGGCGCTGCTGTACGCCATCGCCGCGCTGATCATCAAGCGCTTGAGCGGCACGCCACCGCATTTGATTGCGCTGATCCAGGTGAGCACCGGGGTGCTGTTGCTGGCGCTGTGGGTGCGCCCGAGCGGGTTGCCGAGCGAGCCGGGGGCGCTCGGCAGCCTGCTGACCTTGGGCATTGTGCATACGGGCTTGATGTACGTGCTGTTGTATGGCGCGATTCAGCGTTTACCCACGGCGTTGACCGGGGCGCTGTCATTTATCTACCCGATTGCGGCCATTCTGGTTGATTGGGTTGCCTTTGGGCATCGGCTGGCGCCGCTGCAATGGCTGGGGGTTGGGCTGATTTTGTTGGCGGCGGCAGGGATGCAGCAGGGCTGGTGGTTCAGGTCGCGGCGGGTGGTGGCCGGGCATTGAGGGGATGATGGGGCCGCTTTGCGGCCCTTCGCGGCGCAAGGCCGCTCCTACACAGGTAGAATGGCGGTTTTCCCAGCTTGCGACCTGCCATGACTTCGCCGATTCAGACCCTCGAGCAGCACCTGCTCGCAGCCCTCGACCCCGCCCCTGAAGAGACCCGCCGCCTGTTCCACGGCCGCGGCCGTTGCTGGCCCGGGCTTGAGCAGATCACCGTCGACTGGCTGCAGGGCGTGCTGTCGGTGGCGCTGTTCCGCGAACTGGCACCGCCGCAGCAGGCCGAGCTTGAAAGCATGCTGCGCACCCTGGCCGGGCGCCCGCAATGGTGCGGCCAGGCGATCATCATCCAGCACCGTTACCTGCCTGACAGCCCTGGGCAGTGGTTGGTCGGCGAGCCGTGTCAGCAGCGCGAAGTGATCGAAGACGGCCTGACTTACCTGCTCGACCTGGGCGTGCGGCAGAACACCGGCTTGTTCCTCGACATGCGCTACGGCCGTCGCTGGGTGCGTGAACAGGCGGCGGGCAAGCGTGTGCTCAACTTGTTCGCCTACACCTGCGGGTTTTCCGTGGCGGCCATTGCCGGCGGTGCCGAGCAGGTGGTCAACCTGGATATGGCCAAGTCGGCGTTATCGCGTGGGCGCGACAATCATCGGCTGAACGGCCACGATGCGTCGCGGGTGGCGTACCTGGGCCATGAGCTGTTCAAGTCCTGGGGCAAGGTGCGCAAGTACGGGCCCTACGACCTGATCATCATCGACCCGCCGACCTTCCAGCGGGGGAGCTTCGTGCTGACCCAGGATTACGGCAAGATCTTGCGTCGCCTGCCGGAGCTGTTGAGCGAAGGTGGCACGGTGCTGGCGTGTGTCAATGATCCGGGTATCGGGCCGCAGTTCCTCATCGATGGCATGGCTGAACATGCGCCAGGGTTGGGGTTTGTCGAGCGTTTGGCAAACCCGCCGGAGTTTCCTGATGCGGACCCGCAGGGTGGGCTGAAGGCCCTGGTGTTTCGGGCGGTTTGAGCCCGCCTGGGCGGCCGTATCGCAGGCTGTCGCCAGCTCCCACAGAGATCGCGCAAAGTCGCAATATTGAGGCCTTGCCCAGATCCTGTGGGAGATTCTATGGTTTTGTACAAACCTGTTCCCGGCAGACATATCTCCTTGTGGCAAGCTCCTTTGTGGCGAGCGGGCTTGTCCCGCGTTGGGCTGCGCAGCAGCCCTGAAAACCCCAGGGGCTGCTGCGCAG
>NZ_JABWRG010000088.1:0-21755 GCF_014268825.1 Pseudomonas sp. SWRI51
GCCCCAGCGATTCTGGTGGGTGCACAGATCCTGGGGCTGCTTCGCAGCCCTTTAGCGGCACAAGGCCGCTCCTACACTGACCGCGTATACGACATCGATATGGGGTGGGCGAGCTCTGTGGGAACTGGCGACAGCCTGCGAGGAGGCCGGAGCAAGCCTGCGCCAATGTTGGAGACACCATGGCACAATACTCGCCATGAACAGACTCCCTGCCTGCTGCGCCCCCCTGCAACACCATTGGCCCCTGCCCCGCCCGGTACCGGGCGCGGTGCTGGTGAGCTGTGCCTTTGACCCGGCCAACCTCGCACCTGACGATTTCCAGCGCGCCGGCATTGTGCCCAGCGCCAGCCTGCAACGCTCGGTAGCCAAGCGCCAGGCCGAGTACCTGGCCGGCCGCATGTGCGCCCGTGAAGCCCTGCGCCTGCTTGATGGGCGCGACTATATACCCGCCACCCACGAGGACCGCTCGCCGATCTGGCCCAGCGGCATTCATGGCTCCATCACCCACGGCCAAGGCTGGGCGGCGGCGGTGGTCGCGAGCGTGGGCTCAGGCTTGGGCCTGGACCAGGAGTCGCTACTGAGCGAAGAACGCGCCGAACGCCTGGCCGGTGAAATCCTCACCCCCGCCGAGCTGGAACGCCTGGACCGCAGCCAGCAAGCGCTGGCGGTCACCCTGACGTTTTCACTCAAGGAAAGCCTGTTCAAGGCCCTTTACCCGATCACCGGCCAGCGCTTTTACTTCGAGCACGCAGAACTGCTGCACTGGTCCGCCGACGGCCATGCCCGCCTGCGCCTGCTGACCGACCTGTCCGCACAATGGCACCACGGCGTCGAGCTCGACGGCCAGTTCTGCCTGCAAGGCGGCCACCTGCTCAGCCTGGTCAGCGTTTAATCGCCCGCTTGCTGGCGTGGCCAGCTCAGGCTGAAGCAGGCCCCGCCCAGCGCCTCGCTGCGCCCGACCAGTGCGCGGCCGCCATGCCAGTAGATGATCCGCCGCACGATCGACAAGCCCAGCCCGTGCCCGCCAGACGCCCGGGTGCGGCTGTCGTCCAGGCGCGTGAACGGGGTGAAGATGCGGTCCCAGACGCCCTCGGGGATACCGGGGCCATCGTCTTCGACATCGATACGGCAGCGCTGCTGCCCCAGCTGATAGCTCAGGCGCACTTCGCCTTCGGCATGGCGCATGGCGTTGCGCACCAGGTTCTGCAGGGCGCGGTGCAAATAGCGTGGCTCCGCCTCGACCCAGGCAGCGCCATCCTGCGGCCTTTGGCACTGCCCACGTAGCACCTTGACCTCGGCGCGCAGCGGCGACAGCTCGGCAATCACCCGGTCGAGCAAGGCATCCAGGTCCACGGCCTGAAACTGCAGCGCCGGCGCGCCTTGCTCCAGGCGGGCATAGGTGAGCATCTCATCGACCAGCTTGTCGAGGTCCTGGATATCGCCGTCCATGCCTAGCAGATGCTTGGCCCGCGCCTGTTCAGTGCTGGCGCTTTCGAGCATCTCCAGGCCAAAGCGCAGGCGCGCCAGCGGCGTGCGCAGCTCGTGGGACACCGCCCGCACCAGCTCGCGCTGCATGCTGAGCGAACGCTGCAGGTGCTCGGCCATGCCGTTGAACGCCTCGGCCAGGCGCCCCACCGAGTCAGCATCGCCAGCCGGCACGCGGGTGTCGAGGCTGCCCTGGGCAATGCGCGTGGCCGCCACCTCAAGCCCCGACACACGGCGCTCAAGCTGGCGCACCAGCAAGTACACCACCAGCCCGATCAGGCACAGGCCCAGGCAGGCAATCAGTATCAACAACTGCGGCGGGTAGGGGTTGAGCTGGTACAACGGGCCGATTTCCAGCACCCAGGGCGAACCGGCCAGCCCCGAGAACACCTGGATCGAATCGCCGTCCTTGCCCAGCGCCATCACCGTGTCACCCTCCTCCACCCGGCGCCGCTGGTCATCATCCAGCGCGGCACGTTCGATGCGTTGCAGGGCGATATTGAAACCGAAGCCTTTGCTCTGCTTGATCTGCGCCAGGCGGCTCTGCTGCTCGCTGACCGGGTAGCGCACCAGCTCGTCGGCAAGCAGGTACAGGGTGGCGCGCGCCAGTTGCTCGCTGACCTGCTTGACCTCGGCCAGCAGCAACTGGTCTTCATGGCCGATGCGGCGCAGCACGCGGGCGGCATGCGGGCCGGTCTTCTCCACCACCACCAGGTCGCGGTACAGCCGCGCGCGCTGGCCGCCGTCCAGGGTAAATGCAGACAACGGCTGCACATCCAGCGGCACGCCGAGCAGCCGCTCCCACATCAATAACGAGCGCTTGCGTTCTACCTCGTTCTGTTGCGCCAGGTTGTCGGCCATCAGGCTGAACGTGCCCTGGGCCAGGCCCTCGCGGTGCTGGGCGGCGCGCACCTCATTGAGCAGATGCAGGCTCAGTGCGCCAAGCACGGCCACCAGCACCAGCACGGCGAGCATGCCGCCATAGATGCGCAGGAAAATCGACTTCATGGCGCCAGCGCCTGGGCCGCCTCGCCAACGAACAGGTAGCCCTTGCTGCGCAGGGTCTTGATTAGCCGGGGGTTGACCGGATCATCGCCGATCTTGGGACGGATCTTGGACACGCGCACATCAATGGAGCGGTCCTGGCCGTCATAACCGACGCCACGCAGGGCGGTGAAGATCTGCTCGCGGGACAGCACGCGCCCGGCGTTGCTGGCCAACAACCAGAGCAAGTCGAACTCCGCCCCCGTCAGCTCGACCAGCGCCCCGCCCAAGTGCGCCTCGCGCAGGCGGTTGTCGATATGCAGTGGGCCGAAGGTCAACGCCTGGCGCCGCTCGGGGGCCTCGGTACGGCGCAGCAGCGCCTGCACCCGCGCCAGCAAAAGGCGTGGGCGTACCGGCTTGCACACATAGTCGTCGGCGCCTTGGTCCAGGCCCTGCACCTGATCGAGTTCGTCGCTGCGCGCGGTCAGCATGAGGATGGGCCCGGCGTACTGGCCGCGCACCCGCCGGCAGATGCTCAGGCCATCTTCGCCGGGCAACATCAGGTCGAGGATCACCAGGTCCGGCTGGCTGTCGATGATGCGCCGCACCGCGCGCGAGCCATCACCCTCCACCGCCACCTCGAAACCGTTGGCTTGCAGGTACTCGGCGGTCAGCTCGGCAAGGCGCTGGTCGTCCTCGACGATGAGAATGCGGTTGTCTGGCTGGGGCATGGCAATTTGCCTTTTATAGGTCTTTTCAGCGCTTCGGTCGTCTACTGCCCGGCCCTTGGGCCTGTCATCAAAAAAACACCTTCTGCGCCGGATACTACGTTGCACCCCTGCCCATGCCAACTGCACATGCATGCCCTTGCCGGAAGTTGATTTTGTGATAGGGTGCGCGCCCGCGAAAAACTGCTCTGCGGCCAAACAGCTCGGAAAAATCTTGTAAACCAGTGGGCACAAGGCCTACAGCGAATACCCACGGATCACCCACAAAGTACCCACAAGTTATCCACAGGCCGCCCACCTTGCAAAGCCCCCCGGACCGCATTATCTTGTATCCCGATCGCTGCGAACCACTACATATTGGGTTTCGAGCAAAATCACAAACACAAGTCGACAGGTAAATTCAAGCGAATTTTCCCACTGAACTTAGCGTGATTTCACCAGCCAAACCGCTCCTGCGGAGGCGACCGAGGCAAGCCCGCCAGGGCCTTGTTCGGGTATGAGTGTTGCAGGCATTGCCTCGCACTCATGAGCAACAGTTTCCGGGCCTGGCCCGGGACCTTTGACTTCGGCCAGGGAGCGGCAGTTGTACTGCCATTTATTCCTGAGTCTGTCCCGAAGTCGGCAAGCCCGAGCGGCGGATGCATGCATTTTGCGCGTCCCCGCCCCGGCCACACGTCTGACGGATGGAACGGTAGGTGCCCAAAAGGCGCCTGAAACTATTGAAATTGTGGAGACACCCACCGATGCAAACCGACACAACTCGCGAGAACCCGCAGGCTTTGGCGCCGCAGGCCGAATCCAACCAGGATCTGGCTGCCACCGCTCCGGGCCAACTGCGTGTGATCAAGCGCAACGGCACTGTCGTCCCTTACACCGACGACAAGATCACCGTTGCCATCACCAAGGCGTTCCTCGCAGTTGAAGGCGGCACTGCCGCTGCTTCGTCACGCATCCACGACACCGTCGCGCGCCTGACCGAGCAGGTCACTGCCACGTTCAAGCGTCGCATGCCATCGGGCGGCACCATCCACATCGAAGAAATCCAGGACCAGGTCGAACTGGCCCTGATGCGTGCCGGCGAGCAGAAAGTCGCCCGTGACTACGTCATCTACCGCGACCAGCGCGCCAAAGAGCGTGCTACCCGCAGCAACGCCGATTCGGTTGTCGAGCCGCACCCAAGCATCCGCATCACCCTGGCCGACGGCAGCATGGCGCCGCTGGACATGGCGCGCATGAACACCATCATCACCGAAGCCTGCGAAGGCCTGGCCGAAGTCGATGGCGAGCTGATCCAGCGCGAAACCCTGAAGAACCTGTACGACGGCGTTGCCCTCAAAGACGTCAACACCGCCTTGGTAATGACCGCCCGTACCCTGGTCGAGCGTGAGCCGAACTATTCGTTCGTCACCGCCCGCCTGCTGATGGACACCCTGCGTGCCGAAGGCCTGGGCTTCCTGGGTGTTGCCGACAGCGCAACCCACCACGAAATGGCCGACCTGTACGCAAAAGCGCTGCCGGCCTACGTCGAAAAAGGCGTGCAGTTCGAGCTGCTCGACCCGGCACTCAAGGGCTACGACCTGGAGCGTCTGGGCAAGGCAATCAACCACGAGCGTGACCAGCAGTTCACCTACCTGGGCCTGCAGACCCTGTACGACCGCTACTTCATCCACAAGGATGGCGTGCGCTTCGAGCTGCCACAGGTGTTCTTCATGCGTGTGGCCATGGGCCTGGCGCTGGAAGAGAAAGACAAGGAAGCCCGTGCGATCGAGTTCTACAACCTGTTGTCGTCCTTCGACTACATGGCCTCGACCCCGACCCTGTTCAACGCCGGCACCCTGCGCCCGCAGCTGTCGAGCTGCTACCTGACCACCGTACCGGACGACCTGTCGGGCATCTACCACGCGATCCACGACAACGCCATGCTGTCGAAATTCGCCGGTGGCCTGGGCAACGACTGGACGCCGGTGCGTGCGCTGGGCTCGTACATCAAGGGCACCAACGGTAAATCCCAAGGTGTCGTGCCGTTCCTCAAAGTGGTCAACGACACCGCCGTTGCCGTCAACCAGGGTGGCAAGCGCAAAGGCGCGGTCTGCGCCTACCTGGAAACCTGGCACCTGGACATCGAAGAGTTCATCGAGCTGCGCAAGAACACCGGTGATGACCGTCGTCGTACCCACGACATGAACACCGCCAACTGGATCCCTGACCTGTTCATGAAGCGCGTCTTCGATGACGGCAAGTGGACCCTGTTCTCGCCGAACGAAGTCCCTGATCTGCACGACCTGACCGGCAAGGCCTTCGAAGAGCGCTACGAGTACTACGAAGCCCTGACCGAGTACAACAAGATCAAGGTATTCAAGACCATCCAGGCCAAAGACCTGTGGCGCAAGATGCTGTCGATGCTGTTCGAAACCGGCCACCCTTGGCTGACCTTCAAGGACCCGTGCAACCTGCGTAGCCCGCAGCAGCACGTGGGCGTGGTACACAGCTCGAACCTGTGCACCGAAATCACCTTGAACACCAACAAGGATGAGATCGCGGTCTGCAACCTGGGCTCGATCAACCTGCCGAACCACATCGTCGACGGCAAGCTGGACACCGCCAAGCTGCAACGCACTGTCAACACTGCCGTGCGCATGCTCGACAACGTGATCGACATCAACTACTACTCGGTGCCGCAAGCGCGCAACTCGAACATGAAGCACCGCCCTGTGGGCCTGGGCATCATGGGCTTCCAGGACGCACTGTACCTGCAGCACATCGCCTACGGTTCCGACGCTGCCGTCGAGTTCGCCGACAAGTCCATGGAGGCGGTGAGCTACTTCGCCATCCAGGCTTCGTGCGACCTGGCCGATGAGCGTGGCGCCTACGAGACGTTCCAGGGTTCGCTGTGGTCCAAGGGCATCCTGCCGCTGGATTCGCAACAGATCCTGATCGAAGCCCGTGGCCAGAAGTACATCGACGTCGACCTGACCGAGAGCCTGGACTGGGCACCGGTGCGCGAGCGTGTACAAAAAGGTATTCGTAACTCGAACATCATGGCCATCGCGCCGACCGCGACCATCGCCAACATTACCGGCGTATCGCAGTCCATCGAGCCGACCTACCAGAACCTGTACGTGAAATCGAACCTGTCGGGCGAGTTCACCGTGATCAACCCGTACCTGGTTCGCGACCTCAAGGCCCGCGGTCTGTGGGACTCGGTCATGATCAACGACCTGAAGTACTACGACGGTTCGGTGCAGCAGATCGAGCGCATTCCACAAGAGCTCAAAGACCTCTACGCCACCGCGTTCGAAGTCGAGACCAAGTGGATCGTCGACGCCGCCTCGCGTCGCCAGAAGTGGATCGACCAGGCACAGTCGCTGAACCTGTACATCGCTGGCGCGTCGGGCAAGAAGCTGGACGTGACCTACCGCATGGCTTGGTACCGTGGCCTGAAAACCACCTATTACCTCCGTGCCCTGGCGGCGACCAGCACCGAGAAGTCGACCATCAACACCGGCAAGCTGAACGCGGTATCCAGCGGCGGCGACAGTGCCCCGCTGCAGGCCGCAGGCCCTGCCCCGGTACCGAAGGCATGTGCCATCGACGAGCCGGATTGCGAAGCCTGCCAATAAGGCATTCGTAGCACCCCATATGCCGCAAGCCGTGCCCCCGGGCGCCGCTTGCGGCATTTTTGCATGCGCCCCCCGAGAAACCTTGCCCTTTTGCCAGCCATTCGCACGGCTCGGTAAAAAGGCACAACCTCTCAACAAGGGTGTACCCCATGGCACGCAAAAAAGCCGTTACTCGCAAGATTGGCCGCAACGCCGAAACCGGCCGCTTTACCTCGGTCGAAGAAGCGCGCAAACATCCCAAGAACCACGTAGTCGAAACGCTGCGCAAGCGCTGCAGTTAACGCCCAACTGATCGGCAAGCCAGCGGCTGCAGGCGCCGCCATCGCCCTTGTGCCTTGTGCGGTGTCCATAGCCGCTGGCCCGCCGTTTCAGCACCTGTGAAATCACTACATCATGTGCATTACAAAATAATCACACACAACATGTAGTACTCCCCCCGTTTTGCCGCTAAACTCCCACTCCACAGAAACCACCCTGAAATTCGTGAACGGATGCACGCAAACCGGGTCGAAAATTTACCCTCGCCGGTAAGACTCACGCCCCGATCCAACGCGAATTCCGGTATACTCCGCCCCCTCTGAAAAAGGGTCAGCCAATGATCAGTTGCGTGACAAAAGCCTGCGTGAAAACGCCCGGCTACACCGCACTTCGTGGCCGCATACCATTCAAGTGCCCTGGCCCCTCCTCGAGGCCCGGCCAGGCACAAGCCAGAACACATTCAGATGTAAACGAGAGTCAGCCTCTCTAGCTGTCCATTCGCCGTTACGGCCTTGCGTCAGGCATCACATTCTTAAAATCCAACCGGTTGCCCCAGGGGCGACCCTCAAGCAGGAGCTGATTACCATGCTGAGCTGGGACGAATTCGACAAAGAAGACGGCGAAGTAGCTGCCAAGGCCAACACCCCGGCGCAAGCCGCAGCCGCTGCCACCCTGGACAAACTCGACAGCGCCGGCGGTGCCGCCGCCCTTGAAGCGCGTGCTGCCACCGCCTCCGATTCGGACGCGGTCAAGCGCGCCAAGGCCGCCCTGGATGCCCTCGACATCGCCGAAGGCCTGGCTGAGCTGGAAGGCTCCTCGGCCCGCGTTGCGGTCGATGAAAAGCGCATGATCAACTGCCGCGCCGACCTTAACCAGCTGGTGCCATTCAAGTACGACTGGGCCTGGCAGAAGTATCTCGACGGCTGCGCCAACCACTGGATGCCGCAGGAGGTCAACATGACCGCCGACATCGCCCTGTGGAAGAGCATGGACGGCCTGACCGAAGACGAGCGCCGCATCGTGATGCGCAACCTCGGCTTCTTCTCCACCGCCGACTCCCTGGTTGCCAACAACCTGGCGCTGGCCGTGTACCGCCTGATCACCAACCCCGAGTGCCGCCAGTACATCCTGCGCCAGGCCTTCGAAGAGGCGATCCACACCCACGCCTACCAGTACTGCATCGAGTCGCTGGGCATGGATGAAGGCGAGATCTTCAACATGTACCACGAGATCCCGTCGGTCGCCAAAAAGGCCGCCTGGGGCCTGAAGTACACCCGCGCCATCTCGGACCCGGAGTTCAACACCGGCACCGTCGAGACCGACAAAGAGCTGCTGCGCAACCTGATCGCGTACTACTGCGTACTGGAAGGTATCTTCTTCTACTGCGGCTTCACCCAGATCCTGTCGATGGGCCGCCGCAACAAGATGACCGGCGTTGCTGAGCAGTTCCAGTACATCCTGCGCGATGAGTCGATGCACCTGAACTTCGGCATCGATGTGATCAACCAGATCAAGATCGAAAACCCGCACCTGTGGGATGCCGCGATGAAGGAAGAGGCTACCCAGATGATTCTGCAGGGTACCCAGCTTGAGATCGAATACGCCCGCGACACCATGCCACGCGGCGTACTGGGCATGAACGCGGCGATGATGGAAGACTACCTCAAGTTCATCGCCAACCGCCGTTTGACCCAGATCGGGTTGAAGGAAGAGTACCCAGGGACCACCAACCCGTTCCCATGGATGAGCGAAATCATGGACTTGAAGAAAGAGAAGAACTTCTTTGAGACGCGAGTGATCGAGTATCAGACCGGTGGAGCGTTGAGCTGGGATTGATTGGCTCTGCGATCTGCAAAGAGGCTGCCTTCGGGTGGCCTTTTTTGTGGGTGTGTCCCGTCCTGAATAAGGTTTACACCTTCTGACCTATCTTCAGGAGGAGCCAATGGATTCGGAGAAAAGGCGAGATAATTTAACGCGCCACAAAAAGAATTGTAATATGCCGGCCGGATCGCTGAGCACAATAGAAGCAATGCACGTCAGAGTTCAAATCGCTCGCAAATCATGACAATAATCGCTGCAATCGCAGTGGCGATATGGGGTATTTACTTTACAAACCACATCAAAAAAGAAAAAGAAATTACAGAAACACCCCCGGTTAAGCCGAGGTGCTTATTCCTTTTCCTCAAGATAAGCCCACTAAATCCAAAACTTTTATCCAAATCCGGTCGCATGCAGGGCAAGTAATGACCTCTCTACTGGCTGCATCGCTATGCATCAAAAGAGATGCTTGCACTTCTCTGCCCGCTCCGCCAGGTCATACAGTAATTTTTTTGGAATGAGCGTGAACTCTTCCGAAGTGGGGAGCTAATCAGGTTGATAATATGGGAGCATCTACATGGAAGTTTTGCCATTTGCCACCTTCCTGGCAGGCTGTTGATAGCCTGTTTATCCAGTTGAATGACTGTCTCTCCCTGCGAGAAAATCACTTGATTTAAATGAATTGGCTTGCCCCCAGTTTTTTCCAAAAGCAGCAGCGGTAGACTTGAACATATTCATCTTGCTGAAACGCCCAGGAACAACAACGACTATCGAGTTAGCCTGCCCTTGAACGACTTTCTTCTCAATCCCTCGAGCAATGGTCCTGGGGTCCAGGTTTTTAGCGCATAAATATCGTGGCCAAACTCGTGCATGGTGTTCAGTCTTTTTTGTTTCAATGCGCTCAGGCTCTCAAATATTTTTCCGCTACCAGGCGTGAATTACTCGTGATTCCAGATGTATCCGCATTTATTGTAAAGAACAAGTTCTAGGTTTTTGATGTAAGCCTCAAAGCATGCAGTGATGTCTTCTTGAGAGATATCTAGGTCACATTGGTTTGTCGCCCAGCACGATTCGGCCACATAAGTCAATTTTGATTCGCAGTAGCGCAGCGCCAGAAGGGGTTCTTCCTCTTCATCCATTGAGGCGTAGTAAAAATCGGAGCCGGCTTCTGCGGTCAACCATCGCCACATTACAGTCGCCAGTTCAAGCAGCAAGCAATACTCAATATTCAGAAATGTCTGCTCTCCAATTTTAAAGCTAAGGGGTCCCTCAACGAATGCGGCAGCATTGTAGCCTGACATATCCTTCGGCAAGGTAACCAACTCAAAATCAATTGAAAGCACTGTCATTTTTCGTGTACCGGGAATGCATTAATCACTTTGCCATCTCCTCCCACAATTACCCTGATTTTAGTCTGGCCTTTTACACCGATCGGTCGGCCGGCATCAATGACAACTCTGAATGTACCAGGGTGGTCGGGATTATTATAAAAAGCGGCGGAGCTAGAACGCAATCCATTGCTGATTACATCTCTAATTTCCTGTACATCGTTTGTGCTGAAACGCGCTTTCGACTTTGATCCTCCGCCCAGGCTGTGCTTATCCTTAGGGGTGAACAAATCAATATTGTCCGCCGCTGAGTTAGCAGCATTAGACGCCGTTTTCAATTCGGAGCTAACTTTTACGGGATGATTACACGGCATCCCAGCCTCTGAGTCAGCTTTTGCACCGACTGAGGTTGTTTATTCTGACTGCCCGGTCGACGTATGTGAGGCAGTGGTCGCCGTCTTCGAACCACCCCGATTCAATAGGGCTTGAGCAATAACCACCAACAGGGGGAGTCATTGCCGAGGGTTGAAGCGATGGTCTGCATCGCTTCAGTATTGCTTTGAATCACAAATCCAATGAAGGCTGCAGTACCCGCGTCACCTTGGTGCCTATACTGCTGCAATACCTTATCCATCTCAGGTATATCGTCCAGCAGTCTTGAAGAAAGAGAACAACTTCTTTGAGACTCGGGTGATCGAGTATCAGACCGGTGGGGCGTTGAGCCGGGATTGATCGGCTCTGCGATCTGCAAAGAGGCTGCCTTCGGGTTAATGCCAGTCAGTTAAGCCCATCGGGGCCGCTTTGCGGCCCATCGCGGGGCAAGCCCGCTCCCACGCTGCCCTGTTCTCGGTGCAATAGCGCAGCGCTGGGCAATCGCCTACGGGCGTGGTGCAGGCTTTCATGCTTGGGGGAAGGAGTTGCGTTGCGCAGATGCAGCGGATAACCAGCAACGTAGCGCTGGCGCTGACTTGGAAGTGAGAGAACTCGCCCTTGCCGACAAAGGCATCAAGTGCCGATGAGAGCGTGCCGTAACACGATATAGATGGTCAAGGGCGAGTCCAGGCCTGAGCATACCGCTCCGGGAAAATGCTTTCAACCCACCGTCATCGCAAATGCTCATGCCCACGCAAATGCTCAGCCAGCATGTCGATGAACGTGCGTACCTTGGTCGAGCCATATTTACTCTCGCGGTGCAGGATATGGATCGGCCAGGGCGCTTCTTCATACTCGGCGAGAATCACCTGCAAATGCCCCGCAGCCAGTTCATCGGCCACTTGATAGGAGAGCAGCCTGGCGATGCCCAGGCCTGCGCTGGCGGCGGCGATGGCGGCGTCGTTGCTGGTGACGGTGAGCCTTGGTTTGACCCGGATCAGTGTGGGGTCGTCGAGGGCGCCGAAGCGCCAGTCGGTGCGCGGTGACAGGCTGCCTGCGGCGATCACGGCGTGGCCTTGGAGCTCGCTGGGGTGGCGTGGGGTGCCGTGGCGCTGCAAGTACTCCGGGGATGCGCACAGCAAGCGGCGCATTTTACCGACCCTTAGCGCCTTCAGGCCTGAGTCGGGGAGCTGGCCGATGCGCACGGCGACGTCCATGCCCTCCTCCACCAGATTGACCACACGGTCCAGGAAGAACGCCGAGACGTCTACTTCGGGGTATTGCTGCAGGTAGCCGACAATGCAGGGCATGACGAACTTCTTGCCAAACAGGATCGGCGCAGTCACCGTAAGGTCGCCTTTGGGCGCAGCGTTGATGCCGGCGGCGGCTTCGTTGGCCTCGGTGATGCTGGCAAGGATGTGGCGGGTGTCTTCCAGGTAACGGCCACCAGCTTCAGTCAGGCGGACGCTGCGGGTGGTGCGCAGCAGCAGTTTGACGCCCAGTTGCTCTTCGAGGGCGGTGATGGCTCGGGTGACGGCAGCCGGGGATATGGCCAGGCGGCGGGCGGCAGCGGCAAAGCTTTCCAGCTCGCCGACGGCGACGAAGACCTTCATCAGGTGGAACTGGTCCATGTGCGGCGCCTGGGCTGGGGGACGATGGATTATGGGGTTTGTAGAAGGTTTTGTGCTGGGCGGCAGGTCTTATCTGCGCACAAATATCGTGGTGAGCGGGCTTGCCACGCACATCTGATGTGTCAGATACGCTTCATATTCGGAATCGAGGGGGCTGCTGCGCAGCCCAACGCGGGGCAAGCCCGCTCGCCACAATTGCCCTCTTCCATAATTGCTCTGCTCCACAATTGCTCTGCTCCACAATTGCTCTGCTCCACAATGCTCTCCTGCGCAATGCGCTCATCCACAATGCGCTTATCGAGGCTCAGATATCCAGCACCAGCGCCTGCACTCCATCCTCGGCCTGGGCCGGCACGGCGCAGCAGATCAGCACCGTGCCCTGCTCTGGCAGCTCGGCCGGTGGGTTCGGGTAGTGCACCTGGCCGCTGACCAACTTGGTCTTGCAGGTGCCGCACGAGCCGCCTCGGCAACTGAACTCTGGTGCCAGGCCACGGCGCTCGGCAAGCTCCAGCAAAGTGCCACTGCCGGGCGTCCAGCGCGCTTCCTTGGCAGAGTTTGCGAAATACACAGGTACTGGGTCGCTGGCGGGCGGAGGCTGCTGCAGCGCCGGTTGGCCACTCTCGGTATGCCGACGCAAGGTCGAGGGGCCGAAGGCTTCGGCGTGGATGCGCATATCCGGCACGTGCACACCACGCAGGCCCTCGTACAGGTCCTGGGTGAAACTGGCCGGGCCGCACAGGTAAAAGTCGTAATCGTCCAGTGCCAGTGTGGCCTTTACCTGCTCGATACCCAGGCGGCTTGCAAATTCGTAATCGCGGCCTTGCACAGCCTCGGGTTCAGGTTGGCTCAGTGCCCGGTAGATCGACAGCACGTCGCCGGCCTTGCCTTTAAGCGCAGCGAGCTCTTGCTGGAAAGGCAGGTCGGCGAGCGAGCGGCCGCCATGGAACAGATAAATGCGCCGCCCCTGCCCTGTTGCCAACTGCTCGCGCAGCATGGCGATCAGCGGCGTGATGCCAACGCCGGCGCCAATCAGCACAATGGGCCGCGTACTCTGCGCATCGAGGGTGAAGTTGCCAGTCGGCCCGCGCACCTGCAGGCTGTCGCCGACCTTCAACTGCGCATGAAGGTGCTGCGAGGCCGGGCCCTGGGCTTTGACGCTGATGCGCAGGTGGCCATCGGACGGCGCACTGGACAGGCTGTAGGTGCGAATAAGCGCCTTCTCAGCGGCCAGTTGCAGACGCACCGGGATGTGCTGGCCAGGTGCGAATGTGACCGGCTGGCCGTCTTCAGGTTGTAGGTAGAACGAGCGGATATCGCGGCTCTCCTGTTCGATACGCAACACCTGCCAGCGTTGCCACTGGCGCTGGCGTTCACGCTGTTGCAAGCGCAGCTGCGCCTCTGCCCAGGTGCCAGTGGCAAGGCTGGTGGGGGAAAACTCGCGAAACACCCAGCGCAGCGACACCGCCGCCGGGCGCAGCACTACCTGCTGCACATCGACGGTCCACAGCCGCTCGGCGCCTTCGAAGCTGCTGAGCAGGGGGCTGTCGAGCAGCACCTGCGCTGGCCCGGACACCTGCAGCAGTGTGCCGCTGGCAAAGTCGACGAACAGCAGCCCTGCGACAGGGTTCACCTGCAGGTTGCCGAGGGTATTGAAGAACAGATTGCCGGCATAGTCAGGGATGGTCAGGCGGTTGCCTTCCACCCGGACAAACCCAGGCCGGCCACCGCGGTGCGACACATCCACCGAACGCTGGCCATCCTCGTGCACCACATAGCTTGCGACAAACAAGGTATCAGCGGTTTCGATCATCGCGGTGGTGTGGGCATCCAGCGCGGTGGCGTCGATACGCGCCTGGGCCGGCTCGTCGACACGGCTGTACTCGCGCAACTGAATGTATTGCGGGCAATTACCGAACGACTGCTCGACCTGTACCGCCAACTGGCCGGCCGAGGCCTCGCTAATCAGGCCATTGAGCCGGTTGCGCCGGCGGCTGTGCAGTTCGATGCCGAGCAAGCCGATACCCTGCCCCGCTGCGAGGCCGGGGGTGGCGGGATCGTCGTCTGGCAGGTTCGCGGCAATCAGCAGTTGCTGCGGGTCGGGCGAGCCGATGAAGCCTGGCGCACCCTCGATCAGTGTGGCCCAGGGCACCCCGCTTGGGTCCACCGCACCCGCCACGATAAACGGCAACTGCTGATAGAAGCTGCGGTGCTGGTCGGGCATGTGGTCGCGAATGACCTTTTGCCCGAGCACCTCCATGCGCTCGGCAACGCCGACCTGTTGCTGCAACTGTTTTTCACCTGCATGCCAGGGAGAACGCATGGCGGCATTCCTCGTGTGGGTGGGGGCTCAGAGGCTGGTTTGCAGGCCGATCACGGTGCGCGGCATCGGTACGAAACCTGGCAGCGCTTCGATACGTGCGAGCCATGCGCGCACGTTGGCATAAGGCTGCAGCGACACGTTGCCTTCCGGTGCATGGGCGATGTACGAATAATTGGCAACGTCGGCGATGGTGGCGTGATCGCCGGCCAGGTAAAGGCTTTTGCCAAGTTCGGCATCCATCACCTTCAGCAGGCTATGGGCGCGACCGATGACTTCATCGGTGTTGAACGCCGCGCCAAACACCGTCACCAACCGAGCCGCCGCCGGGCCAAAGGCCAGCGGGCCGGCAGCCACCGACAGCCAGCGCTGCACACGGGCGGCGCCGAGCGGGTCCTGCGGCAGCCAGTGCTCGCCACCATAGGCCTTGGCCAGATAAACCAGAATGGCGTTGGAGTCGGCGAGTACGGTGCCATTGTCATCGATCACCGGCACTTGGCCGAAGGGATTGATGGCCAGAAACTCCGGCTGCTTGTGCTCGCCTTTGGCCAGGTCAACGAAGATCAGTTCGGTCGGCAGGTTAAGCAGCGAGAGCATCAGCTCGATGCGATGGGCATGGCCGGACTTGGGGAAATTGTAGAGCTTGATGGGCGAGGTCATGGCGGTTGCTCCGGGGGTGGGGTTGAGCAACAGCTTGCGCTGATTCGGCTGACAGCAGAATCAGCGCCCGGAGCAATGAATAATTTCTTGCAGCGAAACAATACCAGTGGTTTCAGTGGCGCTGCAGCTTCTGGTAGCGGTAAAGGTTGCAGGCCGCTTGCGTCACCTGCGGTACGCACGCTTGAAGTTCATCAGAGGTCATCGCGTCGAGCAGTTCGAAGTTGTCTTCAAGGCCGTGGAGCGAAATGGCTTTGAGTTGTTCGTCCTGCGCCGGCGGCAATTCGCGCCACCCGGCGACCTGGGTGCCACGCATATAGCCAAAGCACCACTCTTCGAGAATGATCGTGGTGCCCTCTTCGGTCTCACTTTGTTCGAACACCGGTTTGAAGCCTTCGAGGTCTTCGGCCAACGACTGCGCCACTTGGCTTGCGTAGCGCAGCATCAGCGCGGTGTAGGCCTCTTCGTGGGCGGGCTTCTTGAACTTCGGCACCTTGCCCCCAGCCACTTCCGGGAGCCAACGCTCGGGCGTCACGGTGACCGGGGAGCTGGCCAGAGCCGTGAAAAAGCCATCGAGTTCGGAGATGTTGAGCACCGAATAGTCGTTGCCGTAGGTGATCAGCAGGTCTTCGAGGCGGTTGAGTTCTTTTTCGCTAAGCGGGGGAAGCATGGGCGGGTGTCCTGATCGAGTTTGCCTGCACCCTAGCACAGCGCCTGGCAAAGCGCGCCCGCGGCTGCGGGCGACGGTTCAGCGGGCCAGCCACTCACTTAGCGGGGTGGTGTCGGGCATCCCTAGCAGCAGCCACAGCAGGATGCGGCATTTACGCGGGCATAGCGCGCCGGCCATCTGCATGCCTCTGGTCTGCAAGTCGATTTCGCTGCCGACAAAGCCGTAGGTTGCCCGCGCTGTCGCGCCGTTGCCAGTGCGGGTAGCGACGATTACCGGCAGTTGCCTGGCGATCACAGCCATGCATTCGGCCCATTGCGCCGAAACATGGCCGGCGCCGAAACCTGCGACCACCAGGCCGTCATAGCCTTGGTCCGCTACCGCTTGGAGCAACGTAGTATCGGCATCAAGGCACGCCTCGAGCAAGGCCACACGCTGGCTGGTGCGAGCCGGCACAGGCAGGGTACGTCGGCGCAGCGGCCCATGCCGGTAGATCGGCAGGCCTTCGACCAACTGGCCCGTCGGCCCCGCGCCAGGTGAATCAAACGCGGCCAAGGCAAGGCTCGCGCATTTGCGCACCTCGGCGGCGCGGTGAATCTGCTCATGCATCACCACCAGCGCCCCACGCCCGCGGCTAGTGTCGGCCAGCGCAACCTGCACCGCTGCCAGCAGGTTGGCCGGGCCATCGGCACCGGGATGGCTGGCCGGGCGCATGGCGCCGGTCAGCACCAGCGGTGCGTCGAACGGCCAGAGCAGATCGAGGAAGTAAGCACTTTCTTCAAGGGTGTCGGTGCCTTGTGTCAGCACCACCGCCTGGGCCCCCTCCTCGACTTGGTGCTGTGCCCAGGCGAGCACCTCCAACAGTGAGCAGAAACTCAGCGAGGGGCTCGGCAACAGGCACAAACTGGCGGAGGTGAACCGGGCCAGCCCGCCAAGCTGCGGCAACGCAGAGAGCAGCGCCTGGCAGTCGAGCTGCGGCGTGACACCTTGCCCAGGCGCCGCCGCCTGCATGCTGACCGTGCCGCCGAGGCTGCCAATTGCCACGCGTGGCAATGTGGATTGGGTGTTCATGCGTTACCCCCTGTCAGCAGCCCCACCACGGGCAAGATGCCCAAGGTGCTGATGGCCATGGACAGCACGTTGCCGATGTAACCGTGCATGTAGTCTGGCAGACGCTGGCTGATCGCTGCAGCCAACGGTGGCGCAATCACCGCGCCGAGCACTGCGCTGGCAACGACCACCTGCCAATCGCCACCCAGCGTAAGAACCGCAGCGGGCACGATGGAAACGATAGGAATGTAGGTTGGGTACCAGCCGCAGGCGATCCATTGCCGACGCCAGATCAGCACACCCAGCAACGACGCGAGAGCCTGCCCGGCAACTATGTGCGGCAATAGCTGCGAACCATAGGCTGGCGCCGCCGGTGCCAGCACCCAGGCTAGCAATGCGCCTGCCAGCAGCCCGAGGCTGGCCAGCTCGTTACCAAAGAACGGTGCCTCGCTGAAATCAGCAAGTACCCGGCGCAGAATCCACAGCGGGCCGTAGCTGGGGTTATGCACTACTGCCGGGACAGATGGCGGTCGGCTCGACCGCCCCCCCATCGGGAGGCACCTGCACAACAGAAACGCCACCGCGCTGGCCAACGCCATGCCGGTGACGTTGCCCACCACTACCGGCAAGCGCAGCGGGTAGCACAGGTAGTTAACCAACAGCAGGCTGGCTGGGGTTACCAGCAAGGCGCCCAGCACCGCGCCGGTAATCGCAACCCGCCAGCCACCGCCATACATCAGCACCATCGCCGCCGGTAGCGACACGAACGCGACGAAGGTCGGTTGCCAAAGGCCGCTGGCGAGGGTCCAGCCCCACAGCGCATGACTAAGCAGCAAGCCCATCATCGAGCTGGCAAACAGCCAAGGCCACAGGCCCGTGCCGTAGCAAATGGCAAAGCCCTGCCAACGGGCGCCGCGCACATGGGCCCAATGCGCCAGGGCTGCTCCCAGCAGCAGGCCCAAGGCAGGCAACTCGTGCTTATAAAACGCCACCTCGCTGATGTCACCGATGATCCAACGTATCCGGCTTAACAGCAGGTCCTGGCTTGCAGCCAGGTGCGCGTAGTCTGGCCACTGCCCCAAAGCCAAGGCAGCGGCCAGCAGCAGGGTGAGGCAAACAAGAATCACCAAGGGCGCGCGCTGGCGCTGTGACAAGAATATCTGTCGCATACCCCCTCCTCAGCGCGGCATCGGCGCGTGCAACCGGTAGCCAAGGGTGGCGTCATACAGGTCGGTGCGCCGATCGCGAGGCAGGTCGTTGAGGGTGTTCCAAATGGGGGCAGAGCGCGCCGCGCTGAGGTCTACATCGGCGTAAAGAATGCACGGCTCCTCAGCGCTGGCCACTTCGCCGATCGGCCAGCCATTGGTGCCAGCAATCAGCGAGCAGCCGAGGAAACGCCCGCCGCGCTCATGGCCTATGCGGTTGGCTGCGGCAATGTAGAGGTTGTTGGTATGGGCGGCGGTCATGGTCAGGTACGACGCCATGCAGCGACCACCTGCATCGAACAGCGGAGGTGGCGTCCATACCCAGTTGTTCAGACTGCAGATGATATCTGCGCCTTGGGTCGCCATCAGGCGTGGCACTTCAGGGAACCAGATGTCCCAGCAGATCAGCAGGCCGATACGGCCAATGGGGGTCTCGAATACCGGAAACCCCAGGTCACCGGGGGTGAACCATAGTTTTTCCTGGTTCCACAGGTGGGCCTTGCGGTAGTGGCCAAGCAAACCGTCGGGGCCTAATAGCACGGCGCTGTCGTAGAGTTTCAGGCCGTCACGCTCGGCAAAACCTGCAACCAGGTACACCTGCAGCTCACGGGCGAGCTCCTCCCAGGCTTTGAGGCTGCGGCCTCCATCCAGAGTCTCGGCGTGGGCATAGGCTTCAGCGCGAGATTCGAAGGTGTAGCCGGTGTTGGCAAGCTCGGGCAGCACGATCAGGTTGGCGCCCTCGCCTGCGGCTTGGCGAACCAGGGCCAGGCTTTTGCAGAGGTTGTTCTGGCATTGCTCAAGACCCACTTGCGGGTCGTACTGGATGACGGCGATGCGCACCGGGCTGACGGCGGGGATGGGGTCGTGCATGGCGGCTTCCTTGTTATGGTTGTTTGGAAGGCCGCCAGTAGATAGGGGCAAGCTTATGGAGCAACAGTCAGCTAGGTCTGATCGCGGCGGGAGGGAAAATCCAAGCCATTCGAAGGAAACGTCTTACGCAAAGGCTCAGAAACGGCCTAGCGCACCTGATAGTGGGGATAGTGTTCGAGGCTGAACCCACCTTTGAATTGCGCGGCAGTGCGTTCGCACAGGTTGATCACCGTATCGACGGCTGTGCGCAGACATGGCTCCGTCCATCCGGCGTCTACGGAGAAGGACTCTCCAGCTAGGTAAAGCCCCGAGCTGGCAGCCAGATCGCGGTTGTACTTCATCAGGCTCACCGCATCGTAATAGGTGCCTGCGCGGTACAATTTCGCACAGCCAAGCGAATTACGGTCTGTCATCCAGCGTTGTATGCGGATGTTGCTACGGTCGATATAGGGCGAAATGGGCTGGGCAATATTGGTACAGCGCAGCAGGATTCGGTCGAGCTCCTCCACGCATTTGTCGACCAGTTCCTCATCTGTGAACGCGGCCAGCTTGGTCGCATCGTCCTCCCAGGTATAACTGAGAAGGATGCAGTCATCGGCATAACGGTCGTTGTAACGATAGGCATAGACGTCATGCACGAAGCTGTCGGTAACAAGGATCTGCGGCAGGTGCGGATGCTCGTCGAGAAAGCGCTTTTGTAGCGGCGCATAGACCTTGCAACTAGTCTCCGCAAAGCACAACGGGGCAAGCGCCCCGCTTGCCGGACTCAACGAATCACGGCAGTGGGAGCAGCTTGCCCCGCGTGTACTGCTAAAGCGTCTTAGACCGCCAGCGCGCGCTCACGCAGCTCGCTGTTGAGAATGCGGTCGTTCTCGCTGTAGTCGACCGGGCAGTCGATGACGTGCACGCCCGGCGTCTTGATGCAGTGCTCCAGCAGCGGCAGGAAGCCTTCGGCGCTTTCGACGCGGTGGCCATTGGCACCGTAGGCTTCGGCATATTTGACGAAGTCCGGGTTGCCGTAGTCCAGGCCGAAATCGGTGAAGCCCATGTTGGCCTGCTTCCAGCGGATCATGCCGTAGCCGTCATCGCGCAGAATGACCACGGTGATGTGCATGCCCAGACGCACTGCGGTTTCCAGTTCCTGGCTGTTCATCATGAAGCCGCCGTCACCACATACCGAAATGACCGGGCGGTCCGGGTATACCAGGTGCGCAGCCATGGCCGAAGGCAAGCCTGCACCCATGGTTGCCAGGGCGTTGTCGAGCAACACGGTGTTGGGCTTGTGGGCCTTGTAGTTGCGGGCGAACCAGATCTTGTAGATGCCGTTGTCCAGGGCAACGATGCCTTCCGATGGCAGGGCGCGACGGATGTCGGCGACCATGCGCTGTGGGTACACCGGGAAGCGGTTGTCGTCGGCACCTTCGGCGATCTGGGCTTCGTTGGCTTCACGGATGGCCATGATGCGGGTGAAGTCCCAGTGGCTGGTGTCGGTCAGCGCTTCGCTGATCTGCCACACGGCGTTGGCGATGTCGCCGATCACTTCCACCTGAGGGAAGTACACCGCGTCGACTTCTGCCGAACGGAAGCTGACGTGAATCACTTCGGTACCGCCACGGACCATGAAGAACGGCGGCTTTTCGATGACATCGTGACCGATGTTGACGATCAGGTCGGCAGCTTCGACGGCGCGGTGCACGAAGTCACCGGACGACAGCGCAGCGTTGCCGAGGAAGCGTGGGTGGCGCTCGTCGACCACGCCTTTACCCATTTGGGTGGTGATGAACGGAATGCCGGTCTTGTCGATCAGTTGCTTGAGAACCTTGGCGGTCATCTTGCGGTTGGCGCCGGCGCCAATGACCAAAATCGGGTTACGGGCGGTCTTGAGCTTCTCGACAGCGGCTTCAATCGCCACGTGCTCGGCCAGCGGGCGGCGGTGCAGGCTGCGCGGGATCGGCAGCGCGTCGGTTTGCTCGGCGGCGATGTCTTCGGGCAGCTCAAGGTGCACAGCACCGGGCTTTTCTTCTTCAGCCAGGCGGAAGGCTTCACGCATGCGCGCCGGGATGTTGTCAGCCGAGGCGAACTGGTGGGTGTACTTGGTGATGGGGTCCATCATGCCGCACACATCGATGATCTGGAAGCGGCCCTGTTTGGACTTCTTGATCGGCTTCTGGCCGGTGATCATCATCATCGGCATGCCGCCGAGGTAGGCGTAGGCGCTGGCGGTTACCAGGTTAGTGGCACCCGGGCCCAGGGTCGACAGGCTGACACCGGTCTTGCCGGTCAGGCGGCCATAGGTTGCGGCCATGAAGCCTGCGGACTGCTCGTGGCGGGTCAGTACCAGCTTGATCTTCGACTTGCGCAGGGACTCGAGCAGATCGAGGTTTTCCTCACCAGGAATGCCGAATACATACTCGACACCTTCGTTTTCCAGGCATTGCACAACGACATCGGCGGCCTTGGCCATCTTGCTATCTACCTCAGTTGTATTGGACGGGAAAGGTCCATAAATGCGCAGCACGGTGCGCTGGCATCGCGTTGTCCAGGGGCAAGGGTTGCCCCGAACCTAAGTCTTGACGCAGGGTAGCCACGGGAAAGTCACGTTCGCCAACAGGAATAATTGTCGCACCTTCCAGACGTAGCTGAGGTAGCTCGGTGCGCGGGGCGTAATGGCGGAATTTTTTCAGCCGCAAAGACAAAACCCCTACCTGCATGCGCAGATAGGGGTTTTGCGAAATGAATCTTGACGATGACCTACTCTCACATGG